>NZ_JBVBUV010000024.1:0-47947 GCF_057445395.1 Litorivivens sp. | reverse complement strand
GGTGCTAATTTAATCTTTTTCATGCGAAATTGCGTATGAACTGCAGGTTAAAATGGAGAGCGGTATGCGTTCGATGCTGAGAGTTTTGACAGGGTTATGTGGCGTGCTATTGGCGGCGACGATACATGCTGCCCCTTTCGGTGAGACAGTAACCGTGGGCGAACAGACTCTTTCAAAGGTGGCACAAGCGCGCTACTCGCTGTTGTGGAAGCGAATTACAGATGTGGCGCTCTATGTTGATCCGGCACAGGTGAAGCCAGACTCCATTCTCGAGGCCGATTACGCGAAATATTTGACCATAGAATATGGTGTGCCGGTCAGTGCTGAGCGGTTTGAAAAAATGTCTCGCGATCTGCTGGTTGAACACTGGCCAGAAGAAGTGCTGGCGCGGCACCGTGCCGCTATTGATACGTTCTGCGATTGGCTCGAAGGGGTAAAGCCTGGAGACAGGTATGCCGTGTACTGGTTACCTTCGCAGGGCTTGACGTTGGCTCTGAATGATCGGCCGCTTGGGTCTCTGAGTGGCGATCCTCAGGGCGCGGCCATTGTGTTGAGCCTCTGGTTGGGGCAGGCCGCCGTCAGCGAGGCGCAGCGTGATTCTCTACTGCAGGCCTGGCGTACCGCTTCCTTATAGCAGGTCCCTTTACTAGGTTGCCGTCGTTTCCAGCGAGCTGTGCCGTTAGATAGGATTGACCAATAGCGGTGCGCTGTATAACCATCTATAGTAGGTAAAAAAAGCTGGTGGCAGGAAAGTATTGTCTAGTTCATGGGGAAATCATGCGTCCGCGACCGGGCTGGTATGGGTGCTGCTATGCACAGTGTGTATGCTGGCTCCGCCTGCGATACATGCGAAGGAGCTGACGCCAGTCACCGAGAGCGATGAGATTGATTTTGGTGCACCTCAGCGAGATAAGACGAAAAAGACCGAAAGCAGTCAGCCCAATCTTATAGTGCGCAGCTTGCAGCAGATGGAAATTCAGCGTGACTGGATTTCTAAAGGCTACGTCAAAATGTGGCGCGGCCTGGATAACTATTTTTCAGACGGTGCCTCTTATGAGTCGGAAAACCACAGTGAGCTGCGTCTTGAGCTGAAACAAACTTGGGCAGCTGAAGGCGATATCGGCAGCGATGCCAAGCTGCGCGTGCGTGTGGATCTACCCAATACTGAGCACAAGCTCAAACTGTTTTTCAGCTCCGATGAAGATAGTGATGCCGAGGAGCGAGTGCGCTCGGTTTCCAAGGGGGAGCGGATTGAAAAGGACAATTCTGTTTCCGGTCTCGAATTCTTCCCTGACGACAAAGAGCGCAAGTGGAAGCGTAAGTTTAGCGGTGGCGTGCGCTTGCGCTCGTCGCTGGTGCCTTATGTGAAATTCAGGATCAAGCGCGAGTGGGGCGAAGAGGACGGTGAAGGTTGGTATCGTCAGTTTCGACAGCAGGTTGAGTACTTTGACGACGACGAGCGCTGGAGCGAATCTACCGAATTTACCATGTCGCGGCCCTTTGGCGAGGTCTATATCTTCAATGCTTGGGTTGAGGCCGAGTATAAAGACCCGTTGAATGTATTCGAATTTGCCAATGTCTATACGCTGACACGCATCTTGTCTGAGCGCTCGGCACTGCATTATCGCATCGGCGGTATTGGTGCGAGCCAGCCCGTGCCTCGCCTCAACGGTGTGTTTTACGGCTTAAGTTGGCAGTTCCAACTCTACGAAGACTGGGTTTTCCTGGGGCTCTCGCCAGAGGTATTTTATCCGCGAGAAGAAAACTGGGGCGCGGAGCCCACGATCACAGCCAATCTCGAGATATTTTTCGCGGAGTAAAAAGGGGGCGGGACGTGGATCAGTCCCGGGGTTTGGAATCGTCGGCCCGCTTTTCCAGTTCTGCGCGCAATACGGTGACTTCACGTGGTGCTTCGATACCAACGCGGACGTTTTTGCCATTCACAGATACAATGGTAATGCTGATATCATCACCGATGGTGAATACCTGCCCTGGCGTTCTATTCAAAACAAGCATAACTTCTCCCTACGCGGGCCGCCATTTCAGCCACGATCTATACAAAAGAGCTGGAATTCTACCCCACTTGTTCAGAAATAGCATGGTTCGGTTGGGCCTAATTGTAATTAATAGGTCACAGTATGGCTGGCTATTCTTCGCCAGCCTTGATGACGTGCCATACCCCATCCGGAAAAATACCTATAGTGTTTAGCCGCTGAAGAAGCGGTAATAGGCGGAGGTAAATCAATATAGCGAGGCTGGGAGCAAAACTCGCCAGGGCGCAGGTTTTGACATATTCCACTATGGACAGCAACTTTCTGGTTTTGATGACCGCCGACTGTCTCAGCGACATCGTTGTGATCAATCGCGTGCTCGGAAAGCGCATTCCCGGATTTCGCGAAATCTGGGTGAATGACGGTGAGGAGCTGCTGGACTATTTGGAGCGTGTTGGCAAATTTACCGATCCGCTTTCGAGCCCGGAGCCTAACTTGGTTTTGTTGGCAGATAGCCAGTCTGCGACATCGGGTTTGCGCACGCTTCGTCTTGCGGCGCGCCGAGGGTACCCGCGTCGCATCCCCTTTATTTTCCTGTCAGAAAATGCCGCCGAAGACGATGAGCGGTTTGCCCAGCAACTCGGCGCCAGATTCCTGCTTCCCCAGCCAATCGATAAACTTCGCTTTGACGACCAGCTATCGGCCCTGAAAGAGCTGCGCCGCCGCGCCGCCTGAGCCGGTATTTGTGCAACTTGTCCGCTAGTCTCAGGTCCGTGCAGCGTCCGCCCAAGCCAATCTATCTGTAACAAACTGTCAATCGGCTGTCATTGCGCGTCATTGGCAGTTGTACGCTGACGAGTAATTCTACGGCCAGTTAACTGACCGGAGAATACAATGAGTCATTCCGCTTTCATTTTCGATGCGGTTCGCACACCGCGCAGTAAGGGTAAGAAAGACGGCACACTGCACGAAGTTAAACCAGTGGATTTGCTCGCTGGCTTGCTCAATGGCCTAAAGGACCGCTACGAGCTGGATACCGCCAAGGTTGATGACGTGGTGATGGGCTGCGTGGTGCCGGTAGGTGAGCAGGGTGCCTGCGTAGCCAAAACGGCGGTTTTGAAGGCTGGTTGGGACGAATCCGTGGCAGGCGTGCAACTGGATCGATTTTGCGCCTCCGGTCTTGAGGCGGTGAACATCGCAGCCCAGAAAATTGCGTCGGGCTGGGAACACCTGGTGGTTGCCGGTGGCGTGGAATGCATGTCGCGGGTACCTATGGGTGTCAACGGGGGTGCCTGGGGCGAAGATCCAGCAACGGCGATTGACACAGCGTTTGTTCCTCAGGGCATTGGCGCAGACCTCATCGCAACACTTGATGGCTACAGCCGCGCAGACGTCGATGCTTTTGCTGCAGAGTCCCAGCGTAAGGCTGCTGCGGCGCGTGAGGCGGGATATTTTGACCGCTCGGTGATGCCGGTGCGTGACGACAACGGCCTGGTCATTCTAGAAAAAGACGACTTTATCAAGCCTGCAACAACCGTTGAGAGCCTGGCGGGGCTGAAACCTTCTTTCGAGTTTCTGGGGTCGTTGGGTTACGACGATATCGCCCTGAGCAAGTACCCTCAAGTGGAAAAGATCAATCACGTACACCATGCTGGCAACTCTTCCGGCATCGTCGATGGTGCCGCAGCGGTGTTGATCGGCAGCGAAACAATAGGCAAGCAGTTGGGACTCACCCCGCGTGGCCGTATTGTGGCCACGGCGGTAACCAGCACCGAACCCACCATCATGCTGACCGGGCCGGCACCGGCTGCGTTCAAAGTGCTTGAGCGTGCAGGTATGTCGCTTGACGATATTGACCTGTTCGAAGTTAACGAAGCATTCGCCTCGGTACCTATGCGCTTTCAGAAGGCCACTGGCGTTCCGTTTGAAAAGATCAATGTAAACGGTGGTGCTATTGCTATGGGCCATCCGCTGGGTGCAACGGGCGCCATGCTTACCGGTACCTGTCTGGACGAGCTGGAGCGCCGTGGGTTGCGCTATGGCCTGATCACCCTGTGTGTTGGTGGTGGTATGGGGATTGCGACCATTATCGAGCGAGTTTGAGGCTTGCCCCGTCCCACGCACTGCAGATTAGATGCAAACGACATAACCGAATAGCAGGACAGAACAATGACTGGACAATTTCACTACGAAAAAGACAGCGACAGTATCGTAACCATCACCATGGACATGAGCGGTCCGGTGAATGCGATGAACGACGAGTACATTGAGTTAATGAGCGCCACGATCGAGCGCCTGGAAAAGGAGCGCGATAGTATTGCCGGCGTGGTGCTCACCTCTGCCAAGAAAACATTCTTCGCCGGTGGCGATATCAAGAATATGCTTAAGGCCCAGCCTGGCGAGGAAGAGGCACTCTTCGTCATGTGCGAAGACATCAAAGCCATGCTGGCGCGACTTGAAACTTTGGGTAAACCCGTGGTCGCCGCAATTAACGGCGCTGCGCTTGGTGGCGGCTATGAAATCTGTCTGGCCTGTCATCACCGTGTGGCACTGAACACACCTGCAGTGCAGATGGGCCTGCCAGAAGTGAGTTTGGGTCTGCTACCGGGTGGCGGCGGTATAGTTCGCTTGGTGAGCAAGCTCGGTGTTGAAAAGGCCATCATGCCCTTGCTGGAAGGCACGCGATTTAACGCGTCCAAAGCGCAGGCTGCTGGTCTGATCGAAGAATTGGCAGACTCACCTGAAGACATGATCACAAAAGCCAAGGCATGGGTGAAGGCCAATCCCGAGGCCAGTAACCCCTGGCATCAGAAGGGCTTTAAAATTCCGGGTGGCGATATGCGCAACCCTAAGGTGGCGCAAATGGTGCAAGGTGCCATCCCCATGCTGATGCAGAAAACCCGTGGGCTGGTGCCCGCCCCGGCGCGCATCCTCGATGTGGTGGCCAATACCCTGAGAGTCGATTTTAACACTGCCATGCGCATTGAAAGCCGCGGTTTGGCGGCGCTGGTCACTACCCCTCAGGCGAAAAACCTCATGACCTTTTTTATGCAGATGAATCAGGTTAATGGCGGCGGAAGTCGGCCTAAGGGCATTGCTAAAAGCGCGGTTAAAAAGGTCGGTATTCTGGGGGCGGGCATGATGGGGCAGGGCATTGCTTATGTGTCGGCCAAAGCTGGTATTGAAGTGGTGTTGAAAGACATTAGTCAGGATGCCGCAGATAAAGGCAAGGCTTACAGTGAAAAGCTGTTGGATAAGGCGGTTTCGAAAGGTCGCATGACCGAAGACAAGAAGGCGGGCATTCTCGCTCTGATCAAGGCCACGGCCAATGCGGAGGACCTCAAGGGTTGCGACCTGATAATTGAGGCTGTGTTCGAAAATGTGGATCTCAAGCATCAGATGACACGCGAGCTGGAGCCGCAGCTTGCCGAAAACGGCGTGTGGGGTTCTAACACCTCAACCCTGCCGATAACGTTGTTAGCTGAACCGTCCGAAAAGCCGGAAAACTTTATTGGCATCCACTTCTTCTCGCCTGTGGACAAGATGCCGCTGGTGGAAATCATCGTAGGCGAAAAAACCTCAGATGAAACACTGGCCCGAGCCTTTGACTACGCACAGCAAATCAAGAAAACCCCCATCGTCGTAAACGATTCCCGTGGTTTCTTTACCTCACGTGTGTTTGGCACCTATATCGACGAAGGCGCATTGCTGCTGGAAGAAGGGCTAGCTCCGGCCTTGATTGAGAATCTTGGTAAGGCCATTGGTATGCCGGTAGGACCCTTGGCGGTGCAGGACGAAGTAAGTCAGCAGCTTACGGTAAAAGCCAACGAAACCAATCGCGAATTAGACAAGCGTCTGGGCCAAGAGATCGGTTCCGCCAATGCAGGCTACCGCCTGGCAAAGAAAATGATCGACGAATACGGTCGCGGTGGGCGGGCTCACGGTGGGGGCTATTACCAGTATCCGGAAGGTGGGGCCAAGCATTTGTGGCCGGAGGTAAATAACTGGTTCTACGACGCGTCGGTTGAGTTGCCTCAGCAGGATATCAAAGACCGTTTGTTGTTTCGGCAGATCGTTGAATCACTGCGCTGTTTCGAAGAGGGCGTAATGAACAATGTGCCCGATTCCAATATTGGCTCCATTATGGGTATTGGCTTTCCACCCCATACCGGCGGGGTCTTCCAGTTCATCAATACCTATGGGCTGAAACAGTTTGTGGATCGCTGCAATGAGCTGAGTAAAAAGTATGGTGAGCGTTTCTCGCCGCCGCAACTGCTGCTCGACAAAGCCAAAAACGACGAGCTGTTTGTCTGAAATCACACCGACGACGATTCACGCGAGCCGCCCTTTGGGCGGTTCTGCGCACGCCTATGCGGAGATAAGAATATGCTAAAGCGCAACTTCACCGAAGAGCAGAACATGTTTCGAGGTGCTTACCGGAAATTCCTTGAGAAGGAAATTGCCCCGCACGTTGAACGCTGGCGTGAACAGGGAATTGTTGACCGTGAAGCCTTTACCAAAGCTGGGGAGCAGGGCTTTCTGATGATCTGGCCGGAGGAGCAGTACGGTGGAATGGGGGATGATGATTTTCGATTTGAGCAAATCATTATTGAAGAAACCGCCAATGTATATGCTGGTGACTGGACCAATACGCTGCACAGCCGATTGGTAGGGCCTTACTTGTCGCGCTTTGGTAGCGACGAGCAGAAGGCTCGCTTTCTACCCAAGTGTGTTACTGGGGAATGCATTCTGGCGGTCGCCATGACTGAGCCGGATGCGGGTTCGGATCTTGCCGGTATGCGCGCGACCGCAAAAGATATGGGTGATCACTGGCTGTTAAACGGCGCCAAAACCTATATCAGCAACGGTATCAATGCCGATCTTGTGGTCGTGGCCGCCAAGACAGACCCGGACAACAATCCGCATGCCATGGGGCTGTTTCTGGTGGAGCGCGGAATGGAAGGTTTTGAGCGAGGCCGCAACCTGAAAAAAATGGGTATGAAAGCCCAAGACACCGCCGAACTGTTTTTTAACGATGTGAAAGTGCCGAAAGAAAATGTACTGGGCGACCCGACCCTGGGTTTTGTCTATCTCATGCAAGGTTTGGCAGAAGAGCGTTTGATTGGCGCCTGCGGTTTTATTGCCTCAGCGCAGAAGGCGTTTGAGGTAACGCGGGAGTTTGTGATGGAGCGGAAGGTGTTTGGTAAGCCCTTGTCTTATATGCAGAACACCCAATTCAAGATGGCCGAGCTGCGCACGGAAATAGATGTGGCCCAAGCCCATGTTGATGCCTGTGTCGCCGCGCACAACGCCGGCGAATTAACCGTTGAAGATGCGGCCAAGGCCAAACTCTATACCAGCGAAGTGCTGTGCCGAATGGTGGATGAAGGCGTGCAGCTGCACGGCGGCGCAGGCTATATGGACGAGTACCCCATTTCCCGGATGTATACCGACGCACGTATTACCCGCATTTTTGCCGGCACTTCTGAGGTGATGAAACTGATCGTCGGGCGCGACATCTTTTCAGAAAACTTTGTGCCTTATATCGACCGCTAGGAGGCTGGCCATGTCTGGTTATGACACCCTGCAGTATTCTGTTGATGGGCATGTGGCAACGATTCTGCTGAATCGACCAGAAACGCTGAACGCCTTTACAGTGCAAATGCGCAAAGAGCTGCTGTCAGCCTTAATGGCTGTGGATGAAGATGCCGATGTACGCACGGTCATATTGGGCTCCACCGGCAAGGCTTTCTCTTCCGGTGCAGATTTGGCAGAAGGGCTGGGCGAGCAGAAAACTGTCGAAGACCAGCTGATGAAGGAGTATGCGCCCATACTGGCTGCGATGGCCGAGCTCAAAAAGCCAATTATCGCGGCTGTGCCGGGAGTAATGGCTGGAATTGGTGCGGCTTTTGCGATGAACTGCGATCTGGTGGTGATGGCCGATACCGGTAGCTTGCTGATGGCCTTTACCAATATCGCATTAGTCCCCGACGGCGGCGCCAGTTGGCAGCTTCTGCGCCATCTAGGCTACCAGAGGGCATTTCAACTGATTGCCGAAGGCGGTCGTCTCAGCGCCCACGAATGCCTAGAGGCAGGCATTGCCAACAAGCTGGTGCCGGCAGGCAGCTTGATGGACGAATCGCACAAGTGGGCCGCTGAGCTGGCACAGCGAGCCCCTGTGGCGTTGCGGGAAGTGAAGCAGCTGTTGCGCAGCGCAAGCAGCCTCACTTATGCCGAGACAATTGCATTAGAGGCGAAAACCCAAAATATCTGCTTGGCCACCGAGGATGCTACGGAAGCTGTGCAGGCCTTTATGGACAAACGCCCGGCGGTATTCCAGGGGCGATAACAGTGAGTCTAACGCCTGAGTGAAATTTGGCTGATAGACCAGTGTATTTGACGTTTCCCAGAACCCCGCGATAGGTGCTTTTGGCCGCTCCCCCGTCCAGGGTTGCCTGCGCGGCTATCGCTACACATAGCAATAGCCGTCAAAACCTATATCAATCGCAGTGCGGTCAAAGCGTTTTTTACTGGTTGATAACCGGTAATTCCATTAGCTCGGCATCGCCAGGCAGGTCGATGGCGGCAATTTCAATGTTTTCATTAGCTCTAACGGCGCCTGTTACGACCACTTCTTCGATCTGTCGTACAGCGTCGTCGGCGACGCTTACGCTGGTGGCTACAGTCAGGGCTATCAATGCAATCATGCGGTTCATGGAATATCTCTCCCGGCTTTTGGAAATTCTGTGGGCGCTATTCTCACCGCTAATTGTGACGGGCGTATGACAATTCCTTTCCTCTCATTTTATGGCATGTGGTTACCGGAAGGGTGTTCGCGTCTTTTGACGGTGATATTGAGTTGCTGGGTAATAGCGAGCGTTGGGTCGATGTCATCGCGGCTGTTGTGCTGAGATCTGACGGGCATCTATTTGCGGGTGGCCTACCGGAGGCGGAGCCGCTATAATTCGCGTCCAGTTTTCCCAAGGCGGCGCCATTCCCGCCACATCATTGAGGACGGTACTAGTGAAAAAGGCAGTGAGTGTTAATCTGGCGGCGATTTTTGTGCTTCTGGCAGGTTTTAGTGCATCGGTATGGGCGCTCACCGACCAACAGCGCGCCGAAATGGAAGAGCGTATCAAGCCGGCCGGGCAAGTATGTCTGGAAGGTGACAGTAGCTGTGGCAGCGCCTCTGCGTCCAGTGACGGAGTGGGTAAATCCGGCGAAGAAATATACAGCACCTATTGTCTGGCGTGTCACACTACAGGTGCAGGTGGCGCCCCCAAGATTGGTGATAAGGCCGCTTGGGCCGATCGCATGAGTAAGGGTATTGGTGAAGTTTACGCTAACGCCATAAATGGCATTAACGGTATGCCGCCAAAGGGAACCTGTATGAGCTGCTCTGATGGCGAAATTGAGGCGACAGTCGACTATATTATTGAAAACAGTAAGTAAAATAGCCTGTTTTTTTAAAAGCCGCGCCCGTCGCGGCTTTTTTTTTGCCTACCACACCTGCTTTGCCAAAATGAGACGAGGCCTTCAATCTTCGCGTTGTCTTACATGAGCTTTGTAAGTACACTTTTTCTCATAATACCTAAATTGTGTAATGACGGCTCGCGCCATGGACTGAGCCGGTGCGTACTATTTCAAGGATGTCAGGTACTTAACGATGTATAAAAAACTCCTCGTGCTCTCCCTAGGGGCGGTTCTTGCCGCGTGTAATTCAGGTTCAAGCTCATCGAGAGGCGGCGGCACTGCCAGCGAGCCTCCGCTGACCGAAGGCCGTCTGATTGACAGTCCGGTAGCCGGGTTGGTCTATGAGACTAACTCTCTGGTGCCGGTGACTACGGACTCAAACGGTACATTTGAGTACCGCGTTGGTGAAGAAGTGCGTTTTCTGCTCGGCGAGCAGGTTTTGGGTAAGTCACCAGGTAAGGAACTGCTTACTCTACTGGATATCGTGCCGGGGGCACGAGAGGCTCGAGATGCTGAAGCCACGCTTGAAGACGTATATAACCAATTTCCCCAAATACTGAACATCGCCCGCTTGTTGCAGAGCCTGGATATAGATCGTGATCCTACGAACGGATTGAGCATTCCGATTGAGGCTCAGCGTATTGCGGAAACGTATGGCAATATCGATTTCTCATCAGCTGATCTTTATGCAGATGAGGCCAGTACCGGCTATAAATTTGTCTGTGACGTGCTCAAGAGCCGGGCAGCTGGCACTCAGAAAAATTCAGCCTGCGATGGCGACATTATTGTATCCAGAGCTGATGCTGCAGCCGAGGTGACGGCCACTGAAAACGCTCGTGATTCTGGAGAGCCCATAAATAAACTGCCGGTCGTATCGGCGGGGCGTGACCAGATTGTAGCGGAGACTCGGGCAGTGGAATTGCTAGGTAGTGCTTCGGATCCGGATGGCAATGGTGTCTTTGATTCGATAGCTTGGCGTCAGAGTGATCGCAATGGGGTGGCGCTGGATAACCCGACAGTTACGATTAGGGATTCTGACAAGCTCGTCGCCTCTTTTGATGCGCCGGAAGTGTCGCAGGATATAAATCTGTATTTCACCCTCTCGGTGGTCGATAGTCGGGGAGGTAAAGGCTCAGATACGGTAGCGATTTTGGTCGCCGATGATACAGATCTGGATCCAGTTGCAAACGCGGGTCCGGATCAGCGCGTGGGGCCCGGTGCCGTCGTTACCCTGGACGGGTCGTTGTCTGACGATGATCTTGATGGGAATGATCTGGCCTATTCCTGGGCGCAGGTCGGCGGTGAAAATGTAGAGCTGACCGGAGCGGATACCCGCTCACCGACGTTTACAGCACCGTCACCTGAAAACAACGCCGTGCTGATTTTTCAGCTGACGGTTACTGACTCAGCGGGGCAAAGCGATAGCGACACTGTCCAAATCGATATTCAGGTAAACCCTGGCTTAAATCCACCCACCGTTGATGCGGGCAATGATCAAAACGCTGTTTCGGGCGAAGTGGTGGTGCTGGATGGCAGCGCATCGGATCAGGATGGTGATCCACTGACTTACACGTGGACACAGGTTGGTGCTACTGACGAGACGAGAGTAACGATTTCGGATGCCGATTCGCCGCAAGCTTCCTTTACTGCTCCTGACGTAGATCAAACTACGGAGTTAACATTTAGTCTCACGGTTTCTGATGGCCTTTCCTCTCGATCCGACCAAACGAAAGTCACTGTAGTGCCCGCTCCTAGCTGCAGTATCGAAGATCCGGCCACGTATAGTCTGTGCTTTGAGGCATGTTCCGATCAAAACCCTGAAACGGCTTGCCTTGTCCCAATAGAAGGTGATCCTGCAGCCGTTTTTGACCAGCTCGATGCCTGTGCGGACCGTGATCCTGCAACAGTCTGTCCGCTGCCGGTAGAACAGCAGCCGGGCGGTGGTGATCCGGTGGCATGTGACTCCACTAATCCGGAAACTTACGGCCAGTGTTTTGCAGACTGCACTGATCAGGATGTATCTACGGCCTGCCCGTTGCCGATCGAAGGCAATCAGGCTTCTCCGGAAACCGTACTTGAGCAGCTCAATGCCTGTGCCGATGGTGATCCTGCAACAGCCTGTTTGCTGCCTATAGAGGGCTAGCTTGGATTGTCCCCCGCCTGCTGAGCGTGTCATGTAGTGGTGTAGTGGCGGTTTTAGCTGGCAATCTTTGAGAAAGCCGCTAATTAGCGGCTTTTTTGTTTATCAAATAGTTAAATCTTTGTGTGTGGCATTAGGGCTAGCCCGTATTGCCATTTGATTCGCTGAGAGTGACAGTGGAGTTTTAGTTGTCGCAGGGTACGGACTAATTAGCGAACGATCCCATGAGAGTGGCAGCTTGAGCGCTGTTCGACGTGAGTTTTTTGCGCGAATTTTGAGGGCACTTAAGGACGGCACGCTCGAGTTGCCCAGCTTGCCCGACATAGCACTGGAAGTGCGATCGATAGCGCTTGAACGCAATTTGGCTCTGAACGAGCTAGTACAAGTGATCCAGCAGGATCCTGGCTTGAGCGCCTATTTGATCAAAATAGGGAACAGCGCACAGTATAATCGCGGGCGTGTGGTTTCTTCTTTAACGACGGCGTTGACGCGGCTTGGCATTGATGCCACCCGTGATCTCACCGCAAGTTATGCCATCCGCACCCTGTTTTTTCTGAAAGAGCCCACTATCAAAGGGCATTTACGTGCGGTCTGGCAGCGTAGCGTCCACACCGCTGCTATGGCGCATGTAATGGCGCCGCGCTGTGGGTTTCCAACGGAAAAAGCCTTGTTGGCGGGGTTGATGCAAGATATAGGAGCACTGCCAATTCTGGCGCAGCTCCAACACTTTCCCGATCTTGCAGCCGATTCCGCCAGTGTTCAGGAATTACTGCAACAGTTTGCCGGGAAAGTAAGCGGATTAATCCTGAATGCTTGGGGCTTCGAGCCCGCCATGGTTGTCGTCGGACTTGATCGCGAAGCATGGCTGCGGGACAGGCAGCCAGCTCCCGAGCTCGCCGATCTGATTCTGGTTGCCCGCTACCACACCTATATCGGACAACCCGGTTTTAAGGCATTGCCACCCTTGCCTGATATGCCCGCCTTTGCCAAGCTCGATCTTGGCGCTTTGGGGCCTGAACAGGGTCTGTTGTTTTTGAAGGAAGCCAAAGCCGAATTGGAAGCCCTCCGCCTAGCGTTGCAGTAGCGCCATGTTTTCGCTGTGCACTTGACCTGCAAACTGGGTTAGAATCTGAACGCTACCATGTCTACCCGCTTTGTCTCGGAGAAATATAATGATAATCAAGCGCTTGGCAGTGTTTGTCGCCGCACTTTTTCTGTTTGCATGCAGTGACGAACCTTCGATCACTGCCGATAGCCAGGAAGCCGCAAGCGATGCCAAGGCCGTGCTCGCACAGGCAAGTGCGAGTGATGGTAAGGCGCTATATATCGCTTGTCAGGCCTGTCACGGCCCAAAAGGCCAAGGCAATAGAGCGCTGAATGCGCCGTCGTTGGTCAATCAGAGTCCCTGGTACCTCAAGCGCCAAATGTTGGCCTTCATGGAAGGACGGCGCGGTGCGCACCCGGAGGATACTTTCGGGCAGCAAATGGCTGCTATCGCCAAAACCTTACCGGATCAGGCCGCGGTGGATGCATTGGTCGCCTATATAGATTCCCTCTCAGGCCACACTCCTGAGAGAACGGTAAAAGGCGATACTAAAAAAGGCGAAGATTACTACACCATGGTGTGCGGCTCTTGTCACGGGCCCAAAGCCGAGGGTAATGAGCTGCTGGATTCACCGGCGTTGGCCGGGATGGACGATTGGTACCTCGTTCGCCAGTTTGAACTCTTTCGTAAAGGAATACGCGGGGCCGACGACAAGTATGGTCGTCAGATGGTGATGATGGCGCCAGCCTTGCCAACCGATGAAGACGTAACCAACGTCGTCAGTTATATCCAGTCTCTCGCAGAGAAATGATGCGCCGCTTTTGGTTGAGTATGCTGGTTGCTGTCGCGCCGTGGGCGTCAGCGACAGACTGGCAGTTATCGGAACATTGCCCTGCGGGCTTTCAGTTGGATGAGGGCCGCTGCTATTTCGCATCGCTGTATTCCGACTATCGCTCGCTGCAGGATTCGGGCGTTGGAGGGTTGAAAACAGGTTTGCCGGAGATTCGGGACGGATTTTCGCCGCAACAGATTGATCTGGGACGTTTGCTTTTTTTTGATCCCTTACTGTCTGGTGATCAATCTATAGCCTGTTCTTCTTGCCATCAGCCCGACAAGGCTTTTACCGACGGCTTGCCGCTAAGTCGTGGTATTCACAACCGGCTGGCCGCTCGCTCAGCTCCAAGCCTTTGGAATGTCGGGTTTCTTAAGACGCTCTTTTGGGATGCGCGCGCCACCACGCTTGAGCAACAGGCAGAAGGCCCGTTGTATGCGGAACACGAGATGGGCAATACACCCGAACAATTGCTTTCAAGCCTTTCGCAGAATGCGATCTATCACGAACTGTTTGCGCAAGCGTTTCCCGGTATGGGGTTGTCGTTAGAGGCTGTCTATAGCGCGCTGGCAGCATTCGAGGCGTCATTGATTTCACTCAACAGCCGTTATGATCTCTATGCCCACGGCTTTCACAACGCGCTTAATGCACAAGAAATCGCGGGAATGAATATCTTTCGCTCGTTTGTTGCCCGCTGCGCCGAATGCCACACCCCGCCCCTGTTTACCAATCAGCAACTTGCGGTGCTGGGTACCCCTGAGCCTGAAGGCCGTGCGCTGGATATTGGTGCTGAGGGGCCAACAGGGGATCGTTCTTTGCGTGGCGGCTTTAAAGTGCCAAGTCTGCGTAATATAGAGTTAACCGCACCTTATATGCATTCTGGTCGTTTCAAGTCGTTGCGCGAAACCGTTGAGTTCTACACCAAGGGGCGGGGTCATGCGGTACCCGAGGGAGAGCACCTGAGTATCCACTGGCATATTTGGGAGCCTAAGCTCACGGATGCCGAGCTTGACCGGCTAGTAGATTTTCTTCGCACTCTTACAGATCAGAGTTTTATGCCCATTATTCCGGAGCGCGTGCCGTCAGGCTTACCTGTCGGCGGACAAACCCAACATCCTTCATCCCTCGCAATGGGAGATAAACCATGAAAAAAATAACGCTGCTGCTAAGCCTGCTTTTCTGCCTGCCGCTTTATGCTAAGGAGATAACAGTAAAAGACGGTGAGACCATACAGCAGGCCGTCAACAAGGCTGAATCGGGCGATGTCATTCTGATTCACCCCGGCACGTATCGTGAAAGTGTGTATATCGACAAGGACAACATCACGCTGCGGGGCGTTGTAAAGGAAGGTAAATGGCCATTGCTGGAGGGCGATCACAAGCTCAATGACGCCATTCTTTATTCCGGTAATGGCATCACAATTGAGTGGCTCAAGATTATGCATTACAAGGGTAATGCGATCATGGGGCAGTCCGGTAACAACTACGTGATTCGGAACAACTGGATTATCGATACCGGTGTTTACGGCATCTTCCCACAGTTCGGCAAGAATGGCTTGATTGAATACAACGTGTTGAGCGGCATTGAAGATGCGGCGATATACGTAGGTATGTGTGACAACGTAGATGTGCGCCACAACGAAGTTTTTAACAGTGTCGCAGGTATCGAGATTGAAAATACCCGTCATGCATTGGTAGAGAACAACTACGCACACAATAATACTGCGGGCATACTGGTGTTTATTACGCCGGGCCTGCCCATCAAAACTGCCTACGACATCATTGTGCGCAACAATTTTATCGTCGATAACAACACGCCGAACTTTGGTGCCCCAGGCTCAATCGTATCCAAAGTGCCCGTGGGTATTGGTGTCGTGGTGATGGCGGCTGACGATGTGAAGATTGAGGGCAATATCATTACTGGCAATAAAACCGCCGGCATCGTCATTACCGATCTGGCGTTTGTGACCGATGTCGCCAGTGACAAGGAAAGCGAGCCCAATCCGGACAACATCAAGGTGCTGGACAACCTGATGTTCAACAATGGCGCTGAACCGGTTGCCGAGGTCAAGGCTGCCATGCTGACCAAATTCAAGACCACTGGCCCGGACATTCTGGCCAATGTGGGCAGTGCCCAGGAACCGGACAACTGCATACTCAATGCCGAACGCTATACTTCCTTTGGTATTGGCAAGTGGAGCAAGTGCGAAATCACGACCACGGCAGACGTGACCACCTACCTGCTGCCGGAAGATGCCGCCCCTCGCACCATCGAAAGCGATGCCGACCGTGTGGCGCGTTTGTACAAAGGAATCTGTGCTGGTTGCCATGCCTACAACCTGCGTATGATTGGGCCTCCTACCATGGCTATTCAGGCGCAGTACTACGAAAACCCGCAGGGTATTGCCGACTACCTTGCCAATCCGGTGAAAAAGCGCCCGGACTTTCCACCGATGCCCTCGCAGGGGCATTTGTCCGAGGAATTGCGGCTGAAAGTGGCCGAGTACATGCTGTGTCTGTCACCGAAGAAACTTAAAGAAGTGGCCGCCGCTCAGGGGCAGGTCGCCAAGTGTGAAAAAATGGCCGACTAACGCAAGCCCGGGGCTGCCTCCGGGTTGAACAGCTGCTAAACGAGAGTAAAGAATAATGAAAAAAACGTCGCATCGATTAGCTCTCCCCCTGTTGGCTTTTACCGCCACGGCGGTGGCAAAAGACCTGGCGCTGGAGGAGGTGGTGGTGACCGCCCAGAAGCGGGAGCAGAACGCCCAGACCGTGCCGGTTACCGTGGACACGGTAACCTCGGCAGACATTGAAAACACGGGCGCCCTGATTCTGGAAGACATGCAGGATTATATTCCCGGCTTTCAGATTGGCAGCACCAAGGATGGTGAAGCGGGCGGCGGTATTACCCAGTCGCAGCTGGTCGTGCGCGGTGTGGAGGGCTCGAATATCAGCACCGGCGGCGACCCCTCGGTAGCGGCTTTTTACGACGAAGTTTATCTACCGCGCGCCGCCACAACGGTCGCCTTTTCCGATATGCAGCGTATTGAAGTGCTCAAGGGGCCGCAGGGTACCTTGTTTGGGCGCAATGCGGCGGCAGGTGTTGTTAGCATGATTCCCAATGCGCCGGGCGAGGAAACCGAAGGCATGCTCAGCGCGCGTATCGGCAACTACGGTCTGCGACGCTACGAAGCGATGGGCAATATCACGCTTGGTGGCGTTGCCTTCCGGGTTAACGCATTGACCAATACGCGCGAAGCGGTGATCGAAAACTTTGGCCCGTCGCCGAACGATCCGCGCGAGCAGGACAATCAGTCAGCGCGGCTGGCAGCGCGCTGGGATGCCAGCAACTGGCTGACCCTGCAACTGTCCTATGATTATGACAAGGTCGACAACGGACCCAAGGCAGCACTGGGTGTGCTCAACGATAGAACCCAATACCCCGACCCAACCGATCGCAAGCTCAATACCGACGTTATCGCAGGTCGCGAAACCCGTGATATGGATGCCTGGATCGCCAAGGCCTTTTTCGATATCAACGAACAGTGGGCGGGTAAGTTCATCACCAGTTACCGCCAGTTCGATACCTTCAACCTGCAGGACGAGGATGGTACCGGCGAGCACGAGGTATACGTTGATACGAACAATATCGAAGACTCTGATATTTTCTACAACGAACTGCAGTTCAATTTTACCGGTGACTTTCTCGACCTGGTTGTAGGGCTGAATTACAGCGACGAAGATACCTTTCAGCGTACCGATCTTACCTTCAGTACCGCTGCCGCTGTGTCGCTGGCGTCAGCGCAGGTGGGGATTCCGCCATCGCTGCTCAATTCGCTGATTGGCCCGGGCTACGAGGGCACCTTTGGCAGCGAAAGCATGCTGAACGAGGGTTCTTTCAAGAACTATGGCGTATACGGCGATGCGGATTTCACTTTGAGCGATCGCTGGAACGTCATAGTCGGGCTTCGTTATTCCAAGGATGAGAAAGAATTCAGCTGGCACGCGCCGCATTCGGACTTTGTGATCGCCCAATTGCTCGGTGAAAACCTTATCTTCAATACTGAAAACAACGAGCCGGAGTATGCCGCCGAAGAATGGAGCAAGGTGACCGGCCGGTTGGTGGCCAATTACCAGATGACCGAAGAGGCCATGACCTACCTGTCGTATTCCACCGGGTACAAGTCGGGTGGTTTTGACTCACTGAATCCGGGCAGCGGTCAGGCGCCGCTGGAGCCGGAAGAAGTGGTGAATATCGAGCTGGGTATCAAGGGCGACTTTTTCGACAAGCACCTGCGTACCCAAATTGCGCTGTTCTATATGGAGATAGAGGATCGGCAGGAATCCATCGAATCCCAGCAACCCGGTACCGGCGCGGCAGTTCCCACGGTGATCAATACCGACGAGGAATTTACCGGCACGGAAATCACCCTGGATTGGCTGATTTCAGACCAGCTGCGTACCGGCATTATCTACAGCTACCGGAAGCAGGAATCCCAGCGTGAAGCCCACTTCGATGCCCAGGCCGAATTCAAGGAAGCCGAGCAGCTGAATGTCACTGCTCCGCAGGACTACACCATTACCCTTGACTGGTCGCCAGTGCTGCCCTTTGGTTCCCTGTTGGTCCATCTGGATTATATTTTCAAAGACAACACCGACCCGGAAAACGAAGATCACGAAGACTTCTTCTATCAGGTTAACGGCTACGGCGAAGATTCCCGCGTGTTCAATGCCCGGGTCTTGTTTGTGCCCGGCGCGGGAAATTTTGAAGTGGCGCTGTGGGGCCGCAACCTGACGGGGGATGATGGCATTTCGCAGCCGGGTGGTCTCACTGGAGATCTGCTGGGCACCTACCACGTTGGTGTGCGAGATCCTCGCACTTACGGTGTGGACCTAAAATACGTGTTCTAGTTTTGGTTTGGACGTAAATCGCTCACTATACTGACGGTATGCGTCTTTCCAGTGCTGGCACGGCAAAGCCAAACTTGGCGTGGGTGGGTGCCGAGGTAGCGGCAACAAATAGTTAGTCTCTATATGGATGGGGAGGGCGCGTCTTACGATGATTTTGCGATGTGTTGTACTAACACTGCTGTGGTTTGCGCCGCTGAGCTACGCGTTGAAGGTGGGTGACCCGCTGCCCAACTTTGCACGCCCGGGCTTGCTGCATTCGGATACCTTGCGCACCGAAAACCTGAAGGGCCGTGTCCTCTATATCGATTTCTGGGCTTCCTGGTGTGGCCCTTGCCGCGTATCGCTACCGGCAATGGATGTCTTGTTTCGCGAATTTCAGTCGCAGGGCTTCACTGTGGTGGCCGTTAATCTTGATAAAAATGAAAATGAGGCTCAGGCCTTCCTAAAAGCCCACCCGGTAAGTTACCCTTTGGTGAAAGACGACGGCAGCTTGCCCAAGCGCCTTGGCGTGGTCGGCATGCCAACCGGTTTTCTGGTGGATCACACCGGCCTTGTACGGGCTGTGCACGAAGGGTTTCGCAAGGGCGATGAACGCAAATTGCGTACCCAGATTGTACGGTTGCTCGAGGAAGCCCGGCAGCAGAAAAGTCGGCAATAGCCGCTGGCAATAACAGCTGGCAATAACAGAACCAAGACCTGCACAACCAAACAGCCAACGATAACAATACACTGGTGGTAACAGGTAAATGCGCATACTCAGTCTCGCGACCGTGATTTTTCTTCTCAGCGCCTGTAGTGTCACCAGGGTTGATCCCTGGGACAGGCAGTATCTGGCGCGACCTGAAATGGCTTGGGACCCTGACGGCAGTAGCGCCACCTATCGGGCGCATGTGTATTTCAGTAAAGAAGCCAGCAACGGTGGTGCCAGTGCCGGCGGTGGTGGCTGCGGCTGTAACTAGGGCTTAGCGAATGAACAACAATAACAAGAAACCCTCTGCGCTGATGGCGCTGACCAGTGCCGCCATGGCACTGCCTGGAGTTGGAGGCAAAACCGAGGCAGCAGCTCCGGTAAGTGAGCCCGTACTTAGCTACCACGTCTCTCATTATCGCGAAGCTGACATTGAGCGCAAAGATCATCTAGGTGGCGCGCGCGAGCGATATGAGATCGATACCCATCAATTAGGTTTCGCGGCACCATTAACGCGCGCCGCCGACCTTAAGCTCGATCTGATGGTTGAATCCATGAGTGGCGCCTCTCCTTGGTATATTCAGCCTGATGCCGATGGGCGGCCGGTACAGGCGATGAGTGGCGCCTCGATAAAAGAAGAGCGCTACGACGTGCAGGGTCGCTTTAATCATTTTGTCAGTAAAGATACCGTGTTGTCCTACCTGGCGGGCTATTCCGACGAACATGATTATCAAGCCATCAATGTAGGGCTCGAGATTGAGCACAATATTCCAGTGCAGCAACTTACTGTGTCGGGCGGCATTGGCTACAGTGACGACGAACTTGAGCCTACTCAGGGCACCACGCCGGTCAGTGTGGTTAAGGCAGACAAGGATAACCTGACGGCTTTTGTTGGCGTCGGCCTGATCGTGAACGAACGTACGGCAGTGCAGACTAATTTGAGTGTGAGTGATCAGCAGGGTTTTTTATCTGATCCCTACAAGCTGGTTTTTATTGCCAATCAGGTCAACCCTCTGTTTGCAGACTCGCGACCAGACGATCGGCGGCAGTGGGTGTGGCTTACTCGGCTGCGACATTTTGTGCCTGCGGCGAATGCTGCGTTTCACGCGGATTATCGTTATTTCGACGATGATTGGGATGTAGAATCACACACGCTGGAGCTAGGTTGGTATCAGAATATAGGCGTAAGCTGGCGCTTCGATACAGCGCTTCGTTGGTACTCTCAAACGGCGGCTTACTTTTACGCCCCGTATTTTCTGTCGGCGCGGCCAGACGGTTACGCCACCAGTGACTATCGGCTGTCGCCCTATGGCGCTTTGGGCTTGCGTCTGAAGTTAGTGAAGAAGCTTGGCCCGTGGCAATTAAGCGCCGAGCTGGAAAGCTACAGCGCAAAAGACAGCTATTCGCTCGATAGTGTTGAAGTGGAAAATCCGGGCTTGGTGGAATTTACGACGTTTTCACTTGGTTTCGATCGTGTCTTTTGAGGCTTCGTGTGTACATGTTTTCCAACGATAGCGTCTGGCATATTTCAAGTTTTGGTTGAGCACCGCTTGATCTATCAGTCCTTCAAGTTTCACGCGATGGGTGGCCCCTGCGAGCTTAAGCTCTATGCAGAAAGTGCGCAGGCTGTAGAAACCGCCGCTGAAGCAGCAATGGCAGAAGTACAGCGCATCGAAACCAAATATTCCCGCTATCGCGATGACAGTATTGTTTCACGCATCAATAAACTTGCCGGGCGCTCGGGCGTGGTGGTTGATGACGAAACGGCTGCGCTGCTGAATTACGCCAATACCGCTTTTGAACAAAGTGACGGGCTTTTCGATATTACATCCGGTGTGCTGCGCAAGGTGTGGGATTTTACCAGTGGCAAACTTCCGCAGCCGGAAGCACTGGCTGAATGCTGCCAGAAGATCGGCTGGCAGCGGGTTGTCTGGAATGGATCGCAGTGTAGCTTGCCGGAAGCCGGAATGGAGATCGATTTCGGCGGTTTCGGAAAAGAGTATGCAGCAGACCGCGCTGCTGATATCTGTCGGGAGCATGGAATAGCGCACGGGCTTGTAGAGCTGGGAGGCGATATTCATGTGCTTGGTCCGCATCCAGATAATTCTCCTTGGCAAATTGGATTGCGCAACCCCCGCCAACCGGATCAGGCAATCGACGTCGTCAGTATCAGTCGAGGCGGGCTTGCGAGCAGCGGTGACTACGAACGCTTTATGCTGGTCGATGGTGTGCGCTACAGTCACCTATTGAATCCCTTCACCGGCTGGCCCGTGGCAAGCAACCTTGCACAGGTCAGTGTGCTGGCGCCGTTGTGCCTGGTGGCGGGTACTGGGGCCACGGTGTCCATGCTGAAGGGCGAAAGCGGAGAGGCGTGGCTGCAGACATTAACGTTGCCCTATGTTGCTGTCACGCCGCAAGGCCAGATCTCGCGGCGCTTCTGATAGAACGAGCAAACTATAACCGGGTTCATGCTGAGAGTTTTTTGATTGATGCGTTTCCGGGTTTTAGGCCAATAGCGGGTTGTCGGGGGCATAGATCCGATGACGTCCTGACGGCACAGTAGGGGTGAAAGTGGCTTCCATAGCGGGGTAGGCAGAAATCATGGCGGCGAATTATCTGCAGTTATTGCTTATCAGCCTTGTGGTGTTGTTGGTTGGCTGCCGCAACGGTGACAGCAGCGGGGTTCCGCAAAATCCAAAGGGGACTGTGCTGGAGGGTGGACATAGCGGTGATGATGTCGACAGTCTGGACGGCTATTTTGCGGCCAGTGTTCAACCTCTGCTGAGCTATTGCCGTACGTGCCATCAGCCGGGTAAAACGGGTGACGTGGAAGGCGGCAATACATTTATGCTCAGCGCTAACCCAGCTGAAGATTTAACCCGGATGCACACTGCCTGGAAGAACTTGGGCGCTGGTGTAACGTCGAACGCAATTCTTACCCAAAATTCTGACAGCAGTGAAAACCACACTGGTGGTACACCGTGGCGGCTTGACTCAACGGAGTATCGCGCCGTCGCCGCGCTGCTACAGTGCTGGGATGAGCCGGCCAGTTGTGCGTTTGGCGATGTTGGTAAAGTAGACGCGCTACTTCCGCTATTAGGCAGTGCTCGCGGCGGGCATTTCTGGGATGACTACTGCAATGGCCTGGTGGAGGCCGATGGTGCCAGGCTCTTCGATGAAAACGGCGTTTATCTTACCAAGAAAAACGCTACGCCCTTGCCGGATTCCGCTTTGCTTCCACATGACCCGCGCGATCTGGTGCGCGCTGGAGTGAGTGACGGTAAATACGTCTACTTCAATGCATTTTGGCGTGATTGCCATGTGGTACCGGAATTGGTGAAGGAGTTTCCTCATCCGGAAAACTGCGGGCAGTACCGCGCGAGTATCGCGCGTGGCTCTATTATCATGGGTGCCGCCCCGGAAATTGATGCTAGCGGAAGGGCTTATACCTACGGCACCCATGAACCCTACAAGTCAGGTGTGGCGAGTATCTACAAGGGTCACAAAGACGAAGGTCGGATGATTCGCAAGGGCACCACCTTTGCTGGCGATTCTCCCCATGGTGCAGCGGCACTCACTGCCCGGCAAATCAATAATCTTTGGATTACCTGGGGCTTGCCTTCCCGCCCCGATAATTTTGATCAGCTGATGGCAGAACGCTATGGTTTCGGGCAGCCATCCGCGCAGTTTCCCTACCCGGTAATCGACCAGGCGAAGGGCATAGATGAAACTGCCCAGCTCAGTAAAACGTTTGGGGGCACCGGTAAGCTTCCCTTTGGAATGGTGCAAACACGGCTGAAAGACGGTACTTACAGTGGAGAAGTGAGCACTAACTGCCAGGGCTGTCATGGTTCGCAGGTGGGGCAGGAGTTTGTGGTGGGCGCCGGTGGCGGCATGCTGGATGCCACCGTATCGTCCAGAGATTTCGCGGCCCTTGGTTCTGCCGCTGGAGTGGCGATTGATCGCGCCGGGCTGGCCGGGCGCGTGCGCGGCACCAACAACGCACAGTTTTCCAATATCACCGCGTTGTCGGGCGTGCGCTCACCGCAGCAGATGGCGGATGTGCTTCAAAACGGAACCACGGGTACCGGCGATACGCCGGCGTGGTGGAATGTGGGCAAGCGGCCGGTCAAATTCGTAGACGCGATGTTTTCCGGCGACGCAGTACGGGTAGATTTCGCCTTGTTCAGCCCACTTTTGACCAACAAATATGGCGCTGCGGGTGAGCAAAATGATTATGACTCGTGGAGCAGTGATCATGTGCAAGATGGCGACCACTACATTACGTCTCGCAAGGCTCCCTTGTATCCTCTGCCAATCGATAAGGCGTTAGCGCAGGAGGGTGCGATACTTTTTCATACCAAAAACCTGTGGGCTAACGGTAATGTTGTGCCAGCACCCGCTGGTGGTAATGGTTCCTGCGCCAGTTGTCACGGGGCCTACTCACCGCGCTTTATCAATGATCCTGCCTTTCTTGCTGATCCACGACTCGAGGGGATTGCAAGTTATGTCGTGCCACTCGACATTATCGACACAGATCCGGTGCGCATGGAAACCTATAACGATGGTACCAACGAGGGCAATTCGAATACTGCCGTTGGGTACCCTGAAACGGCGCCGGGCAGCGCAGAACGCGCCGAGCTCAGCTCGGCTGACAATGCTCGTGTCGAAGACTGTCGCGTGCAGAACCTGGCGGATTTACAGAAGAACAGCCAGGGAGAACAACGCCCACAGGGCTATGCAGCACCGCCACTTTACGGCATTTGGGCTACGGCCCCCTATCTGCACAACGGTGCTGTGCCCTCGGTGGAGGCGCTGCTACATTCAAGTTCGCGACCTGACATCTGGCGCCGCGTCTCGAAACCGGCGCCGGCAGGTCAGGACAATGTGGTGATGGGCTTCGACCACGATCTGCAGCGGGCATATGATCAGCGAGCAATGGGTTGGAAATATGATGTATTGGAGTGCGGTGGTAGTGACGCGATTCCGCAGCTGGATTGCACGCCGTTGGCTCAGGAAAACCTCGATTTTTTCTTGTCGGAATACTACGGGGGGCTGCTGCTAGGCTGGAATATCACCAACCCGCCGTCACTTTCGAACAGCGATATTGAAGCGCGGAAAATTTATAACGCACGCATGTTCAGTCAGGGTAATGGTGGTCACGTGTTTACCGACGTGCTCACTGCGCAAGAGCGCAGCGCGATTATCGAATACCTGAAAACGCTGTGATTGCGCCGCCAGTAACCGACTCGGCTTGCCGGTCGGTGGGTTACTAACGCAATTGCGTCAGGTCGACCACTTCGGCATGTGGTGTTTCCACCTCGCCATCAACCAAAAAGAATCGCCAGAACATAAGGCCCAGCACTCGGCCTTCAGTATCTAGCCAATTTGGCAAGCCGGGATCTTCATGGGCGATGATCATACGAAAGGAGCCATCTTCTTCGAGCTGAGTTTGTGCGCGATTAAGCGAGGCACGGCGATTATTATAATCGTAGGTTTGCTGATGGCGCGTCCATAAATTCAGGCTGCCAAAACGGCAGCTGGGCCAGCGACCGGTAATCACCAGTGCCTGGTGTGGTTCCAGATAGTAGGGTGCCATGGAGTAATGAGCATCAAAGGCAGAAAGACCAAAGTCGCCCGGTACTACCGGCTTGGGAAAGGCGTTAGGTGTCAGCGCGACAAAGGGCGGTTGCTCGGCCTTGGCCATCGGAGGCATGCCTAGGGTGCGGCTTCGAACAAAACCGGCCACTCGGCGAATGCCTTCCGCGACGGATACGTCATCAGGTATCAGTGAGGGGCGATCCGGATTGATTGCTTCAATCAACAGTACTGGCTCACGGGCGGGGTTGCCGGCGGCGCACTGGGCTTCCTCAAAGTAGTGACGGGTTGTGATCCGGGACGCGCCTTCCGGTAAGGGCAACCAGTTACGCTCTGAGGGTGCTCCGCCCAGTCGCAGCTCAAACCAGCCATCGTCGTCCACATCAAATTGGGTGTCGTTGATAACGCCCGCAGTTTTACTCGCCATGCTGCCATCGTCAGTGCCAATTTCAATTGTGATGGATACATACACGGCGCCGTTGATCTGGCCACGCACCCGGTAGGCATAGTCCGGGCTTACCGGAGCGTCAAAGTAGATCGCGTCGCCATTATCGCCGGTAAATTTGCGCCAGGGCGTGACAATGCGCCGAAATTGCGGGTAGGCAACATCGAGCTCAAACATCCCGGCCAGACCGCCCTCAAGCACATGCATCAGCGAGCGATGAGCGGCCGCAACATCCGCCTCAGTGTGAATGTTCCACTCAGGGCTAGCCCAGCGGCTGTCTATTTCCTCAAGCAAATCAATGAGTTCTCGTAGTGCGCTGCGGCTTTGGCTGGTGATGGGCTTTGTGGTTTCTGGCATGACAGATGCTCCGGTGGGCTGACAGCGACTATTTTTATGGATGCTGTTCTGAAATTACCGTACAGGTTACGTTTTTTCAATAGAGTGAGTCGTGGCGTTCGCGCTAATCGTCACATATAGTTAAGTACTAACGCGGATAACACCATAAGCAAAAAACGTAGAAGCTATTGATAAATAGTGCGTTATAACCAATTTTGAGGGTGGGTAATGAAAGGCATCGTATTTACAGAGTTCATGGAAATGGTCGATGAGAAGTTTTCGCCGGAGATGACGGAGTCCTTACTCGACGAAGTGGATCTCGAATCCGGAGGAGTCTACACCTCGGTTGCCACCTACGATCATGGCGAGATAGTCAGTCTTGTTGGCAAGCTGTCGGAAAAGACCGATATTCCCGTGCCCACGCTTATTCAGGTATTTGGTGAGTACCTGCTTGAGCGCTTTACCGTACTGTACCCTGCATTTTTTGAGGGTGTCACATCCACCTTTTCATTTTTGGATAGCATCGAAAACCACGTACACATTGAGGTTAAAAAGTTATACAACGATGCGGAGCTGCCGACCTTCAAAACGGAAAAGAACGGCGACCTGGAAATGACCATGATCTACCAGTCGCAACGTCCATTTGCCGATTTGGCTGAAGGTCTGATAAGGGGTTCTGTTGCATTTTTCGGCGAGGAAATACGAATAACTCGAGAAGATCTGGGCGACTGTAATGGCAGTCATGCCAAATTTCGCTTGGAAAAAGTAGTGGCATGAGTCTAACGCCCGAACAAATTGCCAGGCGCTACGAACGGGAGAAAAAAGCGCGCCTATCGGCTGAAAAACTACTGGAGGAAAAAAGCCGCGAGCTTTACGACGCCTATCAATCCCTGAAATCAGCTGCAGAGGGCTTGGAACAGCAAGTGTCTGAGCGGACTGAGGAACTGCAGAAGGCGATGGAAGAGGCCAAGGCGGCCAGTGAGGCAAAGTCTGATTTTCTGGCGAATATGAGCCACGAAATTCGCACGCCAATGAATTCCATTATTGGCATGACACATCTGCTCAGCCAGACCCCTTTGACGGATAAGCAGAAGAACTACATTTCCAAACTCGGTACCTCTGCGAACTCTTTGCTCGGCATTATCAACGACATACTCGACTTCTCGAAAGTAGAAGCGGGCAAGCTGGAAATAGAAAACACAGCATTTTCAATTGAAGAAGTGCTTAAAGAAATCATTGCTGTGCTCAGTATTCAGGCCACCAGCAAAGGTCTGGAATACCTTATTGATTACGATGAAACCATTCCCGAACAGCTGATGGGTGATGCCCTGCGGCTTTCTCAGGTGCTGATCAATCTCTGCAGTAACGCCATCAAATTCACAGAGGAAGGGGAAATTATCACTCGCGTTAGCGTGAACGACAGAAGTGAAAGTGCTATTACGCTGAATTTCTCGGTCGAAGATACGGGTATAGGCATCGCTGAAGATCGTCTGTCGGAGCTTTTTCTCTCATTTTCTCAAGCAGATGCATCCATCACACGCAAACACGGCGGTACTGGGCTCGGGTTGTCCATTTCCAAGCGGCTGGTTGAACTTATGGGTGGTGAGCTCAAGGTAGAGAGCGAGCTCGGGCAGGGCAGTAAGTTCGGGTTTGCGCTAACACTGCCTTTGGCAGAAGAGACCGAGTCGAGCGTGAGCCCGCAAGATACTTACGCGGAGAAAAAAATACTGGTGCTTGATGATAATCGTGCTGCCAGGGAAATTCTCGAGGCCATGCTGGAAAAGCTGGGGGCGAAAACTACGAGTGTGAGTGCGAAGACTGAGCTCAATGCGTTGTTGGGTGACGGTCAACAGTTTGATCATTATATTATCGACTGGCGAATGCCGGACGGTGGTGGCGTTAATACCGTTCAGTCGCTGATCAATGACTATAGGGTGGATGCTTCTAGAATTATTATGATGTCGGCTTACGATATCGATGATCTGAAGTCGGAGTTACGCTCCCGCGACATAAGTGTTGGTGGACTTCTTGCCAAACCCATCATGCGTAGGCATCTCGCGCAAAAGCTCGGTTTACATGAAGACAGTGATACCGACTCCAATGTAGATGCAAGCGAAGCCTGTAGTCGTCTTTCTGGATTAAGCCTGCTTGCTGCCGAAGACAACCCGGTAAATCAATTTATCCTTAAAGAAATACTCGCGAAACTTGGTGTGCAGGTTCAGATTTGCAATGACGGCGTCGAGCTGGTGTCGGTGCTGGAAAAAACTACCGATTTCGACTGTATTCTGATGGATGTTCAGATGCCCAACATGGATGGGCTGGCGACCGCGAAACATGTTCGGCAGGAGCTCGGGCTAACGGGAATTCCTATCATAGCCTTTTCTGCCAACGTCATGGCCCAGGATCAATTCAATGCGCTGCAAAGCGGTATGAATGACCACCTTTGCAAACCTGTAAATGTAGAAATTTTGACCGACATTGTTGAGCGATGGACGGCCTTTTCACGGCGTTGCCTTAACCGCCGTGACATTGAAAATGGCAGCGCCGAGTTTCGGTTCTTTTCACCTGACAAGGCACTCGCTACGTCTGGAAATAATGAATCGCTGGTGAAAAATATGCTCGGCACTTACGTTGCCAAAGCAGCCGGCGAGGAAGAAATGCTAACTACCGCATTGCACAATGCAGACGATAGCACTTCGCTAGAGGTCTGCTCTCGTATTGAGAAAACCGCGACCGCTATTGGGGCCGCGCAATTGGCGGGTAGCGCCGCTGAAATTGCCATGCTGGTGAGAAGAGAGGCGCATGAAGAGGCGCAATTGCGCCTGAATATACTCAGTCGAGACTTGGAGAATTCCCGGCGGGAAGTGGAGAGCTATTTGCGCAGTGCGCAGGAGGCGCCTTCTCTACACGGTATCAGTGATGAGGAACTGCGCGAAAAAGCCACTGGAATAATGAAGTTGCTTGAAGGCTATGATGCCGGTGCAGAGGATCAGTTGGTGGCGCTGCGAAAATTATTTGAAGCACATCCACTTAAGCCGAACCTGGAGACAGTAATTTCCGCCGTGCAACGCTACGATTTTGATGCTGCAGCCAGTCAACTCTCAGAACTGCTGAGCGAACTTTCCAGTCAGGAGAATCATGCATGAGTGGTGAGACTGTCCTGATCGTTGACGACACGCCGCAGAATATTGATGTTCTGAAGTCTGTGTTGGCCGACGACTATCAGATTAGAGCGGCGATCAACGGGCAGTTGGCGCTAAAGATTGCCGTGGCTCAGCAGCCCGACATTATCCTGCTTGATGTGATGATGCCAGAAATGGATGGCTATGAAGTGTGCCGCCGCTTGAAAGCAGACCCGGAAACCTGCGATATACCTGTGATCTTTGTCACTGCTGTGACAGAGAGCATCAAGGAGGAGCAGGGGTTTGCGCTCGGTGCGGTGGACTACATCACCAAGCCTATCAATCCGGCAATCGTTAGAGCCCGCATGAAAACGCATTTAACGCTGGCTAACCAGCAGCGCGCCACCCGTGCCGCTGTTATAGCCAAGACTGCCGAGCTCTCCGACAGCCAGCGCAGTGCTATTTACATGCTCGGCGAAGCGGGTCACTTCAATGATACCGATACCGGTGTGCATATTTGGCGGATGGCGGCATACGCCTCTACCCTGGCAACCAAAGCCGGCTGGTCGGTTGAGGACGCCAAACTGTTGGAGCTCGCGGCTCCTATGCATGATACCGGCAAGATTGGTATCCCTGACGAAATCTTGAAGGCCCCCCGACGCCTCACCGACGATGAAATGGCGGTAATGCAGACCCATACCACCATCGGGCGGGATATTCTGGTGAAAAGTACGACGCCCCTGTTCCAGTTGGCTGCCGAGATTGCATACAACCATCACGAGTGTTGGGACGGTAGTGGTTACCCGCGCGGCATCAGCGGTACCGACATTCCGGAGTCGGCGCGAATTGTCGCCATTGCTGATGTGTTTGACGCATTGAGTATGCGTCGCCCCTACAAGGAGCCGTGGCCTCTGGATGAAATACTCGAATTCCTGAAAGAAAAGTCCGGTTCACACTTTGATCCGTCCTTGCTCGCATTGTTTATGGAGCACTTGGATGAGATTCTTGAAATCCAAAAGCGCTGGGATTCCATAGAGCATAGCGGTGAGAGTGCGCTTGCTACCATGATCAAACTGCAGCATGAGGGCGAGCTTTAAGTAAAGTTTCAAATGGGCCTTGCAATAGCTAAACAGGCTCCCTATAATGCGCAGCCTCGATTGGCGAGACGCAGTTAGCCAGTCAACAGTTTTGATGCGGGGTGGAGCAGCTTGGTAGCTCGTCGGGCTCATAACCCGAAGGTCGTAGGTTCAAATCCTGCCCCCGCTACCACTTTAAAAGCGGATCAACGTAAGTTGGTCTGCTTTTTTTTGGCTCTACCCCATTAACGGGGGATGGGCATTCATCTCACCCTGTTGATTATCCCGTCCCATCCACAATGGGCCAGCACTCTTAATCTGTAATTTTCAAAGTTTCTAAAACCATACGCTCGCCGTGACATCATTTCCATCTTGTTCTGAAAGCCTTCGGTAATTCCGTTCGCTTTCGTAAAGAGTCGCATGGCGACAATGGGCTGTAGCCAAGATTGTAAAGTCCCTGTCAACGCTCTTCGCGGACTGGCGGCCAGCTGTTCCAGCAAGGCCATAAGCGCGGGCAATTATGGCCTAGGCGTCGCGCCGGGTTAATGTCTTGAATGGTACAAAGCGGATAAGGCGCTGGTTGGTGATAAAGGGTGTAGCCGGAGGGCCGGGTTGGGCAAATTCTAATCAATTGATCGCTGAAAGAGTTTCTATATTATGGCGATTCTATAATCTCTCTTCAGGCTGTCGCCGCTGTAGTTTTGCAATCGCCCACAAAAAAGCCCTGTCAGCGTCGCTGACAGGGCTCTGAGCGTACAAAGAGCGGGTTACTTCGACTTGGCAGCCTTTTTCTCTCTCTCTTTGGCAATCACTTCTTCTGCAACATTGGTGGGGCAGGCTGCGTAGTGCGAGAACTCCATGGAGAACTGGCCGCGACCGGAAGTCATGGTACGCAGGGTGCTGATGTAGCCAAACATTTCAGACAGTGGTACGTCAGCTTTAATGCGAACGCCGGTTGAGTTGGGCTCTTGACCAGAGATCATGCCGCGACGACGGTTAAGGTCACCGATAACATCACCAACATTGTCTTCCGGGCTGAACACGTCAACCTTCATGACCGGCTCCAGGAGCTGTGCGCCAGCTTTAGGCATTGACTGACGGAAAGCGCCTTTTGCGGCAATTTCGAAAGCCACTGCCGAGGAGTCAACTGCGTGGTAAGCACCGTCGTGGAGGTTGATGGCAACGTCCAGAACCGGGAAGCCGGCCAGCGGGCCAGTTTCCATCATTGACTTGAAGCCTTTCTCTATAGCCGGGAAGAATTCCTTGGGTACGTTACCGCCCACGACCGTTGAGGTGAAGGTGAAACCAGAGTTCGGCTCGCCGGGTTCCATCGTGTAGTCGATCTTACCGAACTGACCAGAACCACCAGACTGCTTCTTGTGCGTGTAGCTGTCTTCGATTTTCTGGGTGATGGTTTCGCGGTAGGCAACCTGTGGCTGACCAACTTCCAGCTCTACGCCGTAAGTACGCTTAAGGATGTCGACTTTGATGTCGAGGTGAAGCTCGCCCATACCTTTAAGGATGGTTTCGCCTGAGTCTTCATCAGTTTCAACGCGGAACGAGGGATCTTCAGCAACCATCTTGCCGATGGCGATACCCATTTTTTCGGTAGAGCCTTTGTCTTTCGGTGTTACCGAAATGGAGATAACGGGCTCAGGGAATACCATGGCTTCCAGCGTACAGGGGTGATCCTGGTCACACAGGGTGTGGCCGGTTTGTACGTTTTTCATGCCTACGATGGCGATGATGTCGCCAGCCTGAGCGTTGCTCAGCTCGTTACGCTCGTCAGCCTGCATTTCTACCATGCGGCCGATACGTTCGGTCTTGCCGGTAAAGGAGTTGAGGATGGTGTCACCCTTCTTCAGCCTGCCTGAGTAAATCCGCACGAACGTCAGGGCGCCGAAGCGGTCGTCCATGATTTTGAACGCCAGTGCGCGCAGTGGCTCGTCGGGCGAAACGATTGCGTATTCGCCGGTAGGCTCGCCTTCTTCGTTGGTCAGCGGCTGCGGGTTAACTTCGGTTGGGCTGGGCAGGTAATCAACAACCGCATCCAGCAGCAGTTGCATCCCTTTGTTTTTGAATGCAGAACCACAGTAGGTCGGGAAGAAGGTCAGTTCCAGCGTACCTTTACGGATACAGCGCTTGATGTCATCAATGGAGGGGTCTTCGCCGTCCATGTAAGCCATCATCAGGTCGTCGTCCATTTCTACCGCAGTTTCGATCAGTTGCTCGCGGTACATTTCAACATCGTCCACCATGTCGGCGGGGATGTCGGTAATTTCGTAGTTTTCTGGCTGCCCAGTTTCATCCCAGATATAAGCTTTTCTGGTCAGCAGGTCGACAACACCGGAGAATTCGTCTTCACGGCCAATTGGCAGGGTCATAACCAGTGGGTTGGCGCCCAGTACCTTTTTAACCTGTGCGGTTACGCGGTGGAAATCTGCGCCAATACGGTCCAGCTTGTTAACAAAGATCAAGCGGGATACTTTGGATTCGTTCGCATAGCGCCAGTTGGTCTCTGACTGGGGCTCAACACCACCAGAGCCGCAGAATACGCCAATGCCGCCATCGAGTACTTTCAGTGAACGGTAAACTTCTACAGTGAAGTCAACGTGCCCAGGGGTGTCGATGATGTTCAGGCGGTGACCATTCCACTCACAGGTAACAGCGGCTGACTGGATGGTAATACCACGCTCAGCTTCCTGTTCCATGAAGTCGGTGGTTGATTCGCCCTCGTGAACCTCACCCAGTTTGTGGATTTTACCGGTGAGTTTGAGGACTCGCTCAGTTGTGGTGGTTTTTCCGGCATCAACGTGGGCGAAAATACCGATGTTGCGGTAGAGGGATAAGTCAGTCACGGCGCTCTCTAATCTAAAGTAAGATGGGTTAAAAATGGGCGCCTACGATACTGGAATTGAGGGAAAATTTCTCGTTTATTTTGTCGATTTATGCTATTTCCTCCAAAATAGCCCCGAAAGCAGCTGCTGGAGGCGCTCAAACCCGCCTTTGGGGCGTTGCGGGGGCTAGTTGGGGCGCCCAGCAAGCCGGCGCGGCAGGTATTTCTCACGCTTGGTTCCTTCTGGGTGCTTTTCACTAATAGGGTGCTCCCGACCCCGGCGGCGCCAGTTGGCCAGGCGGTATGCCTGGCATCATCAGCGCACCGAAATTCCTGCACCGCGGGCATTAAAGCTCTTTTCGAAACCCCAACGTACTGCGGTATTGGTCATACTCGCTGTTACCGAATAGCTGTTCGTAATCCAAGTAGAGTGACCAGCCCTGAGCCAACAGTGCGACCACACTGAGTCCGGCACGTACATAGCTCTTATCCGGATCGTCGCCGGCGAGGGTAAATACTGTACCGCCGCTGTCATTGACAAAGATGGCATCAACCTCCTCGTCGTCGCGTTCAAACTCGCGCTGGTAGTCTGCGCGCAGTTGGGTGGAAATGACGCCAAAATCAGTACTGAACGCTCGTTGGAGGCTGGTTCCCACAATGCCTAGTAAGGAATCCTGTTTATAGCGTTTGTAGCGCATGGCCAGGCCGCTGTTATTAGTATCTTTCTCTCGGTAGCTGTCGGTGGTGGTGTTTACGTGCATTACGCTTGTCTGCGGGCTCACGCTCCAAGCGCCCAGCTGGATACTTTTCCCCGCGCGCACATGAAGCGAGAGTCTCTGACCGTCAGCGTCGGCTTCCGTACTCACATCCAATTGTGAGACCCGCGACGATGGCTGGTATACCGAGTTGCGCTCGAAGTCGTGGGACAGGTCGGTATAGCCAATACTGGCATCAGCGAACACCCCTGTAGAGGTGGTGTATTGCGCAAAGCCAGTTATCGCAATGCCGTCAGTTTCATAGCGACCCGCCCGTGGTTGGGGGGTGAAGGGTGAGCCCGAGGGTTCAAGGGCGTCGAACTCGAGTTCGCTGCGCTCAAAGGAGAGTATGGCCCCCGAGACCAGTTGTTCCGAATGGCGGTAATCAAACGTCATGGCAAAGCTGGATATGTCTGCCGTGTAGCCTCGTTCGGCGTTGCTCCCGTCTCGATCATCGGCGTCGAGTTCCCCGGTGCTGATGTTGAAGGCGACACTTAACGGGCCTATTTTCAGAAGCTCGCCGCTGTCCAATGCCTTTGACTCGGCCGTCAGCAGGCTTGCATCGCCTGCGCTGAGCATCTGGCTTGGAGTGAGCGATGATTCACTGTCTCCCGAGAGGTTGCTGCCCGTAGGGCCGCTGCACCGTGTGGCCATGCTGCCTGTGGCGTTGCTACAGGCCTGATCAAAAAAGCTCTGGAATTGTGGGTTGGCTGCCTGTGCGCTGCTAGCTGCAAACACACTCACCCAGGTTAGATGTCGGATCAGAATGTTATTCATCTTATATCTCCCCGGTTAACGTTGGTTTCCCATTACCACCGTGTGTGCTCTTTTTTTTGTGTAAGTGCACATTTTCTAAAAATAGCTTATTAGCAAAAAATTGCAATCGTTGGGTGCGTTTTTAAGGCGCGCGACGTATTACGTAGATCGATGTTTCGTCATAGGTTTTTTCAATCGCCATGATCGATAAAAGCCATTTTTTCTAAGCTTTGGCCTATGTTTACACTGTTCATCAAGGTTGAAAAAGATAGAGAGCAAGGAGGACATTATGAGAAATACTGCACCGGCTATAGATATCGGGATTGAAAAACAGCGTCGCACGGACATCGCCAAAGGCCTCTCACTGCTATTGGCTGACGAATACACGCTGTATCTGAAAACCCACAATTACCACTGGAACGTAACCGGCCCGATGTTCAATACACTGCACAAGATGTTTGAAGAGCAGTACCTTGAGCTGGCACCGGCGATCGATGAAATCGCCGAGCGAATTCGCACGCTCGGTGAGCCAGCGCCGGGATCCTACAAAGAGTTTGCGCAGCTCTCGTCGGTGTCAGAAGCATCGGGTCAGGAAGACGCAGAAGAAATGATTCGCGAACTGGTGCTCGCGCGGGAGGCCGTGGTGCGAACCGCGCGCAAGATGTTACCTGCAGTAAATGAAGCCGATGATGAGCCCACCGCAGACCTGCTGACCCAGCGTATGCAGGTTCACGAAAAAACGGCCTGGATGCTGCGCAGTCTGCTGCAGTAACGTCGTTGCCTCACAGCCCGCCGTCGGTGCACGGCGGGCTTTCTAGAACACTTATAGAAACGCTTCCCCAACCGCCCCCACCTTATTTTGAATTCATTGCCGCTTGATTACGACAGTATCGCCGCAGAAGTTTAGTGGCGTATCAGGAAATAGTGCGGGTACGTTATGCAGCCGCGAAATGGATGGTTGGCGCTGTTGGGGTGGCAGTTCGATGCTGTTGAGCGTATCCACCGCCTGGCTTCAGGGTAGTCACACCCGTTCAATGCGGCTGCAAGAGGAAGTAGGTCGAGCGCAGCCGATGATCACAATGCCTCAGTTGCGGCGCTGCGAACCGATGGAGTGATTTTCAGGCAAGCATTTTAGCGCTCAGGCCCTTGTGCTCGAGCACGCTTTCGCTTTGCTTTGCAACTTGGATTGCATTTTGCGATGCAATTGAGCCAGGTTTTGCGATTAGGACAATCGAGTGCCGATAACTCTTTGTAAAATAAATAGAAAAACAAATTTATCGGTTTTGGCCTCCAGTTTGCAACGAAGGTTATGTCATCAGACATGAGCAAACCCAAAAGAGGTTACTACCATGAAAGCGAATGTAGAGCGTGCTGATGAGGGGGAAAAGGGTGTCGTTTTGATTGCAGACCGGGCGCTGGGGCGCCGTCTGACAACTAAGCGTTTCCTTGAGGAGCAAGGTTATCGTGTTATTGCGGTGGGCAGCGGTGCTGAAGCTCGCTTGACCTTGCAAAACAATAACGTGGCAGCCTTGCTTGTAACGCGGCAGCTGCCGGATTCGAGCGGGTTGGAAATTGCCAAAGATCTTTCGTTGTTCTCCCTAAGTGGGCGTCCCTATGTGTTGTTGATGAACGAGGCACACGATACGCCTGTCAACGCGGCGCCCGGGGTCGACGATATCATGGCCGCAGAAAGCCGCAGTGCAGAGGAGCTGCATTTGCGATTGCGGCGTGCGTTCCGCTGCCGCGCCTATTGGAGCGGGGGCTCGTTTTCCAGCTCTTCTCTGGTCGCCTAGCGGAGAATGAGTGATGAATACTACACCTAATGAATCCGCAGCCATTTACACCGCGCTGGTCGTAGACGACTCTCTGGCGGAGCGCGAGCGAATCAAGGTGCTTTTGGGGCGGCGCGGTGTGAATGTGGTTTGTGTCGGCGACGGCGAGCAGGCACTGAAGTGTCTGAAAAAACCTTTGTTCGATATCGTGTTGTGTGACTGGGAATTGCCCTGTGTCAGTGGTTTGGATATTTGCCGGGAGGTGCAGCAGATGCCGCTGTCGAGCAGGCCCTACTTTGTCATGATAACCGGACGCTCACAGCGTGTGGATCTTATTGCGGCGATGGATGCGGGGGCGGATGATTTCATCCGCAAGCCCCTCTGGGAGGAGGAATTGCGGGTCAGGCTGTCACTGGCAGCGCAGATTATTGCCTGGCGCCGGGTGGTAAAGCAGGCTGGGCTGACCGACGCCGTACAGCAATCCTCGCAATGATTACTCGACGTAACGAGCTTTCAGCTTTTGCCGCAGTGCGCGGTTGATGCCCAGTTCCTGTTCTAGGTAGTGATCCGTGGAGTCGTAGTGCTCTTCAATCGCGTTGAAAGCCGAATTCAGATATTCCTCGCGGGTGTCCATCAAGGCATGAAACACGCTCAAGTCAGTCTCTGGCGAGTTGTCCATATACTTTCCGGCCAAATATTCCAGCTCGCCCTTTGGCGGGTAGTACTGGGCTGTTAGCAGGTAGTCTTCCATGATGGTTTCGCGCGGCACATCCAAGGCGGCGAGTATCAGGGCTGCGGCAAAGCCGGTTCTGTCTTTGCCCGCCGAGCAGTGGAACAGAAAGCCGCCATCTTCGGTGTCGAGCAGCAGTTCAAACATCCGGCGGTAAGTGTGGGTCTGTTTAAGCGCCAGTTCACGGTTGATCAGCACCATCCATTCGAACATCTGTTCACCGCTTACCTTGGTGAACTCTGTCTCGGCAATAGAGCGGGTGTGGTTGCCTGGCGAAATGGCGAGGTTATGAATCGCTGCATCGGCGAAATCGCCCAGGTCTGTGACGTCTTTCAGATACTCGTCTTCGCGCCGGAAATCGCAGATCACGCGCAGGTTAAATTGCTGTAGCGTGGCTTTGTCACTGGGGGTCAGGGCAGATAGTCGGCCGGCCCGGAAGATACGGCCCCAGCGGGTAGTGCCCCCGTCTGCGGTCGCGTATCCGCCCAAATCGCGGATATTGGGCGCGCCTTCTAGGTCGAGGCGGCGTTGGAAGGTGTTGGTTTGATCAGCGCTCATGGTAGTCGTCAAAAAATAGTTTAGTCCTCTAGTGTAACGCCTATGGATAAAAAAAGGGCAGCCCGAGGGCTGCCCTTACCAAATGGTCACCTTTTCAGGTTAGAAGTCGTAGCGGGCGGTAATGCCTGCAGTGCGGGGTTGGCCGACGCGGTAGCCGACGCGGGCGCGTCCTCCACGCTCGCGGTCAAGTGACTGGCGAACATTCTCATCCGTCGCGTTATTTACAAACAGAGCAATATCCCAGTTTGCGGTGCGACCACCAAAGCGGAGGTTGACGGTCTGGTAGCTATCCAGATCACTGTCGAAGTTAAAAGTTGATTGCGTACCGCCGCCAACGTTTTGGAACAGGCTTACCGTACCTGCGCCAGCAGTCTGATCATTAATCTGTGTATAGCGCGCTCCGACACTCTGGAAGGCACCAGTCACATAGCCTTCCCAGCCTTCCGTGAGTTCAAAGAAGTAAGTGCTGGTCAGGGCCAAACTGTAGTCTGAAGCGGTAGGCAATTCATTGCCATCCTCGATACCTGCCAGAATAGTAACATTCCCACCGCTATCAGTTGACGTGACAGTCGAGTCGAGCTCGGCATCGATATAGCTTGCAGCCAAGCTTACTTCCCAGTTGTCGGTGGGGCGAGCGGCGATCTCGATCTCAATACCTTGGGAATGAGCATCTTCGACGTTGTACACGATTCGTGATGAGCATGTACCAGCGTCAAGGGTTGCCTGCAGGTTTTCTATGTCAGAATAGAACGCGGAGATGTTAAAGGTGCCTCGACCTCCAAACGCAGTAGTTTTGGCGCCAATTTCGTAGTTTATGACTTCTTCATCGTCGAACTCATTAAAACCACCAAATGTTGCGGCATCCTGCGGAGTACAAAGGGCCGTATTTATTGGGTCGTTGATACCACCCAAGCGAAAGCCTTTGGCTACTTGCGCATTAAGCATGACATCGTCGTTCAAGTCGTACCGTGCAAGAATTCGAGGTGATACGCCACTGCTATCGGTCTCACCAGGCACATCGATTGTTCTAGTTGCAAATGAGCCGTCGAAGGTCAGTATCCGGTCTTCTTCGAAGTCGAACCAGCGAGCGCCCACCGTCAGGTTGAGTCGTTCGGTTACGTCATATGACATTTCGCCAAATACTGCAAACTGCTTTAGCTCGTAGGGAATGTCGGAATAGTAGAGCTCGTCGGTGCTGGCGCGAGGGCCTGCTGTGGGGGCGAACGCGGTACCACCATTGGCTTCGTAGCCTGCGACTACCAGGGACTGACCATAGTGACGGTCGATTTCCGAGTAAAACACACCGGCTACCCACTGCAGTTGACTCTCGTCATTGGACGCCAAACGAAACTCTTGGGTCGCAACTTCTACTTCTGTCTCATCAGCCAGCGGCGCATCCAGCGTGTAGATCGTTTCGGACTCATTGGCAGATCCACCTGTGATACTAGCCGTGAGTGCGGTGGCATCGCGCAGCACAAGCACATCGCGGTCTGTCCAGGATGTGATGGAGGTGAATAGTAGTTCGTCAGTGCTGTAGTTGACGGTCACATCAGCAAGGAAAAACTCGTCTTTAAACTTCTCTTGCAGCTGCGTGTACTGCTCGCGCTCGTCCATATCAATGGCGGGGCGTGTGGTAGTAAAGGGGTTTGCCAAAATATTGTAGTGGTCTTCGCGGTTGAAACCATCCATATCGATGTTCTGATATGCCACTCTAGGGGTAATGCTGAGCTTGTCATTTGGCTCAAACTTGAGCGCGATTCTCGCCCCTTCGCGGTTGCCGCTATTGACGTCTTTCTTCATGCCACCATTTGGCTGGTGAGCATCAATGTAACCAGCGAACTCCTCGGCATAAGCGACTGCGCGAATAGCGAGAGTATCACTTAGAGGAATATTGACATGTCCTTTCAGGCTGCCGCCCCACTCGCCGTCTGTTACGTGTTGGGCTGTACTGCTGATTGAGCCTGAAGTTTCAGCTAAATCTGGCTCGTTACTAATGTAACGAATAGTGCCCGAGAGAGAGCCAGAACCGAACAGCGTGCCCTGGGGGCCACGAAGCACCTCTACGCGGTTGGTGTCATAAAAGTCCAGATCAGGCGTAAAAAGGGACAGTGAGATAACTGATTCGTCGAGATATACCCCGGCTTGCTCCTTCACTCCGGGCTGATCTCGGACTATCTGTCCCGCAGAGATACCGCGGATGGCGACCTGGCTTTGACCGGGGCCTAAATTCTGTACCGCCAAGCCGGCTACGCCATCAGCCATCGTTTCGAGGTTGGTAGCACCTGAACGGCGCAGCTGACCTTCAGTTTGAGCAGCGATAGAAAAAGGTACATCCTGCAGCGTTTCAGAGCGCTTCCGCGCGGTGACTACAACTTCTTCCAGTACAGCTTGTTGATTTTGGGCAATACCCGGTGAGGTATAAGACGCAGATATCGCGGCAATTGCCGCAGCTAAAGGCAGGTGTTTTCTCATTATGGTCTCCCCGTGAAAACACATTATTGTCTGCACCCCAATGGGGCGCAGGATTTCGAGCCCTACATTACAAAAAATGGGCACAAGTTTCCATGCCTATGTTTACGTTGTTTCATACGGAGAATCAATAGCTTGAATTGATTTCATGATTGCTTCACAGCAGCCCGAGAGTGTGTACCATACAGGCTCTTTAAATTTTGCGTTGAGATTATGAGTGAGTTGGATCTGCCACCGTTGAGTCGTCGCGCCCTGAAATGGGGCAAGGGAGAGGCAAAAGCCGTATTTTTGGCTGCCAACGGTTTTCCGGTCCGAAGCTATGACTTCCTGTTGAAAGGCTTGTCGGATCAATGGCCTTTGCTCGGCTTGGAAAACCGTGGTGTTTGGGATAAGAAAATACCGCCGGAGGGTTTTAACTGGCATGGCCATGCCGAAGATCTGCTAGCATCTCTTGAGCCGAGGGCGATAACACTGCCGACGATTGGCATTGGCCATTCCATCGGCGCTACGGTGACTGCGCTGGCAGCGCGTCGTCACCCGGAGCGATTTCGCGCTCTGGTGTTGATTGATCCGGCAACGGTGCCCGGGCGCTGGCTGCCCTTCTTGGTTCGCCTGGTCCCGGCATTGACCAAACGCATGGAGCTGGTGACCCGTACCCGCAATCGCCGGGAAATCTGGCCGGATTCGGATGCCTTTGTGGCTTACCATCGGGAGAAAGCGGTGTACCGCAGCTTCACGGAGCAAGCGATGGCCGACTATGGTGCCGCCGCCCTGCGTAGTCAGGGTTCTGGCTACACATTGGCGTATAGCCGAGAGTGGGAAGCCCGGAATTTTCAACACACAGCGGTCTTCTGGCCGGTGGCACGCAAGCTGGAGGTTCCAACCCTGATTTTGCGTGGAGAGACGTCCTATCTGCATCCCCAGGCGGAATTTGCCCGCAATCAGCGGCGGTTGCCTGCCCATATCCAAGCCATCACGGTGCCCGGAGTTGGGCATATGCTGCCTCAGGAGGCGCCTGAGCAGGTGCTCATTGCTATTGCCGACTGGTGCAGACAGCAGGGGTTTTAATTCCAACATTTTTGGCGCCATCTCCCAAGTTTGCTGGGAAAACCCCGCTACACTGAGCATCGATAATAAGCGTGTGTCCAAAGGAGATACCATGTCGCTGTGTTTCGACAGTGCCCGCCTGCACAACCCGCATCTGACGCCTGAGCACGAAGCCTGGCGCACCCAATTACGCAAATTTCTTGATACTGAAGTTGTCCCCTATCTCGATGAATGGGAGGAGGCCGGAAAAATTGCAGATGAGCTCTGGCCCAAAGCCGCCGAAATTGGTCTGCTGCAGCTAGGCTATCCGGAGGCCTACGGTGGCATCTCTGAAGGTATCGATGCCTGGCACGTGGGAATTGCCAATGAGGAGCTTACCCGTGCCGGTTCTGCCGGTGGCCTTGCCAGTAATCTGATGATTCACGGTATTGGCCTGCCGCCGGTGGTGCACTTCGCCAGAGAAGAGATCAAGAAGCAGGTTATTCCGCCAATCATGGCGGGGCAGAAGCGCATTGCGTTGGGCATTACTGAGCCTTCGGGTGGATCTGATGTTGCCAATATCACAACCACCGCACGCCGTGAGGGTGATTACTACATTGTGAATGGCAGTAAGACCTTTATTTCCGGTGTGATGGGCGCGGATTGGGTAAGCACCGCCGTGCGTACCGGCGGTGATGGCGCGCGCGGTGTGTCTATGCTGCTGATTCCCACTGATCTTGAAGGGGTCTCGCGCACGCGTCTGGATCGCAAACAGGGTTGGTGGTGTGCGGAAACTGGCACCATCTATTTTGATGAGGTGAAGGTGCCAGTTGAAAACCTGATTGGTGAAGAAGGCCAGGGCTTTCTCGTGATCATGAGTAACTTCAATGCGGAGCGCATCGGCCTGGCGGTGACCATGGAAGCGGCTTCGCGGGTTTGTCTTGAAGAGGCGGTGGAGTGGGCGCAGCAGCGAAAAACCTTCGGCAAGCGGCTGGCTGACCATCAGGTCATTCGCCACAAGATTGCCACCATGAAGCAGAAAATCAATGCCACTCAAGCCTATTTGCAGCACGTAACGCTGGCCCACATTGAAAACCGATTGAGCCCGGGCGACCTGGCATTGGCTAAGGTTCAGGCCAGTGAAACCATGGAATACTGTACGCGTGAAGCCAGCCAGATACTGGGCGGGGCCTGTTACCTACGCGGTAACCGGGTGGAGCGTTTCTACCGAGAAGTGCGTGTCAACGCTATTGGCGGGGGCAGCGAAGAAATAATGCGTGATCTTGCCGCGCGTCAATATCAATTGTAGGTCAACCGGATAGTAGGAATAACGATGAGTAAACTGAAACTCTGGCACAGTTACAGCGCTCGCTCCTTGCGACCGCTGTGGGCGCTTGAAGAGATGGGGCTGGACTATGAGCTGGTCTTGTTGCCGTTTCCACCGAGGGTCTTTCAGCGGGACTACCTTGAGACCAACGCCTTGGGAACGGTGCCTTTTTTTACTCACGGTGAGGTAGAGATGACCGAGTCTTCCGGTATTTGTCTTTATCTGGTGGAGAGATTCGAGCGCTTTGACTTTGGGGTTAAAGTAGATCAGCCGGAATACGGCGACTATCTCAATTGGCTGTTTCACTCGGATGCAACCCTGACTTTCCCGCAGACCATTGCGCTGCGATATTCCCAGCTCGAAGCTAAAGATCGACGCCTGCCGCAGGCGGTAGAAGATTACAGTACCTGGTTTATTAAACGTCTCAAGAGGCTGAACGCCCACCTCGAGGGGCGCGAGTTTCTCTGCGATAACCGTTTTACCATCGCCGATATTGCCATTGGCTATGCGTTATACCTGGGGGAAAGCCTGGGGCTTGATCAGTTTTATGAGCCGGTTGTTCGGGACTACTGGCAGCGCTTGAAAGCGCGCCCGGCTTTTGTAAAGGCGGAAGCCGTTGGCGCAGAGCAGGCGTTGTTTAAGCCGGTAAAGTATCCGTTTACCGATGCGCCCGAGTTGTTTTAAGCCCGATTTTCCGTAAGCGCTCGTCCGCAAGTCTACGGGCGGTGCGTCGAGCAATTGCCAGTAAGGCTGGCTCCCGCTGGACTTTGTTTGATTGGTGGGAGCTTGCCTGCAGGCGAAAAGGTTAGCCATCAAATGTTCACCCGTCGCGTTGGACAATAGCCAGGTGCGACAGGAATGCCAATATAACAAGGAGAGCACCATGCGTTTTACTGAAGAACACCAAGCCATTCGTAACACGGCAGCCCAGTTTATCGAAAAGGAGATCAACCCCTTTGCGGATGCCTGGGAAGAGGAAGGGATTTTCCCGGCGCACCAGGTGTTTAAAAAGCTTGGCGACCTTGGCCTTCTGGGGATCAACAAGCCTGCCGAGTATGGCGGTATGGGGCTCGATTACAGCTACCAGATGGCGTTTATTGAAGAAATGGGCCTGATAGCCAGTGGCGGTGTGTCGATGGGTATCGGTGTGCAGACCGATATGGCTACACCCGCGCTGGCCAAGTTTGGCAGCGATGCGCTGTGCAAGGAATTCCTCGTGCCAGCCATAGCAGGCGATGCTGTTTTCTCCATTGCGGTGAGCGAACCCCATGCAGGCTCTGATGTGGCTGCGATCAAAACCACTGCGCGCAAAGATGGTGATGATTATGTGATCAACGGCACCAAAATGTGGATCACTAACTCTACCCAGGCGGATTACCTGTGCTTGCTTGCCAATACCAGCGACGATAAACCGCATCTGAATAAGTCGCTGATCGTTGTGCCGACCAATGCGCCGGGTGTTTCCTTTTCAGCGCGCCTGAACAAGCTCGGTATGCGGTCATCGGATACTGCGCAGGTGTTTCTGGATGATGTGCGGGTACCGCAGCGCAATCGCATTGGTGAAGAAGGGCAGGGCTTTGTCTATCAGATGCTGCAGTTTCAGGAAGAGCGGCTGTACGCGGCAGCGGGTGGTCTGAAGAGCATGGAATACCTGATTGAAAAAACCACGGAATACACCCGGGAGAGAAAGATTTTTGGCAAATCGGTGCTCGACAATCAGGTGGTGCACTTCCGTCTGGCCGAGCTGCTAACCGAAGTGACTGCCCTGCGAGCCCTGACCTACGATGCTGTAGAAGGCTATATCAATGGCGAAGATGTCACTATGAAGGCGTCGATGGCGAAATTGAAAGTGGGCCGTCTGCAGCGTGAAGTGACGGATGCTTGTCTGCAATATTGGGGCGGCATGGGCTTTATGTGGGATAACCCGGTGGCGCGCGCCTACCGCGATACGCGGATTACCTCCATTGGCGGCGGTGCCGACGAGGTGATGCTCAGCATAATTTGCAAAATGATGGGAACATTGCCGGGTAAGGCGAAATAAGCCTCGGCTGACGGGGCCGCTTGGCCCCGGCGCTTGCAATCGGACGTCGTCACGTCAAGAATGGCGCATTCTGTAGCGCGCTCATCTCAAATAATGTCAAAAAACGAAATCTCCAGTGTCTTTAGCCGCTTTCTGCGCTTTTGGCGTAGTGTGCATAAAGTTAGCCAGGAAGAGCTAGCTTATCGGCTAGATAGCTCGCCGCGTCATATCAGCCGACTGGAAAATGGTTCGAGCCGGCCCAGCGAAGCCATGGTGACGGAAATCGGCGAGGCGCTGTCGCTGGGATCGCGCGACCGGAATCATCTTCTGCTCGCGGCAGGATTTGCGCCGGCCAACGAAGGTCGCGATTTTAACTCCCCTGAACTTAAGTGGCTGCGCAAGGCGATGATCATGAACCTGCGCGCGCTGGACCCCTATCCGACGTCGGTGGTGGATGGCGCGGCGAACCTGCTAATGGTGAATCGCGGCTGGGTGAGCTTTTATTCTCATGTGGTAGAAGACGAAGAACTCAATAACGTTAGCAATCTTTACGATTTCATTTTCGACCGCCAAGGCGCCGGTAATATCATCAGCGATTGGGAAGACACGCTTTCCGCGATATTGATGTCGATACAGCAAACGGCACTGTTTACCAATGATGAAACAACCAAGGCGACGTTGGAACGTTTGCAGCAGTATCCGAGTGTGCCGGAAGACTGGCAGCAAAGAGCGGCGCGCACGGAGCCTATGGCCAGTTTCAAAGTGCAAATTCCGATTGATGGCACACTGAAGCGCTTTTTCAGTGTGGGGACGATGGCTGGCGCTTTGGGTCCTAACGCGTTTGCTTCAGAACCCAGGCTAAGTATTTTTACGCTTTATCCGGAAGATGACAGCTTTGATTTCGATGCGCTGTTGGATGAAAGTAAAACGCATCCACTCTTGTTTTATTAGCCAGCCCGCTAGGCTACGGTTGTTTCAAGGCTAAGCACGTTTGCCAATCTCATGGACAGGCGGTCACCGCTGACGAGAGGCCCCACCCCTTGCGGTGTGCCGGTGAGTACGATGTCGCCGGGTTCCAGCGTGAAGTAACGGCTGATTTCACATAGCAGGCGGGGAATGGGGAACAGCATATCGCTGCTGTTTCCGGTTTGGCGGGCTTGTTCGTTAACAGCAAGGCCGATGTCGATCCGGTTTAATGGCGGGCACTGGCTTACCGGGACAAAGTGCGATATTGCACAGCTACCGTCGAAAGCCTTGGATTTCTCCCAAGGTCTGCCTGTCTTTTTCAGCGTACTTTGCAGGTCGCGCAGGGTCAGATCCAGTGCCAGCGCGATGCCGCTGACAGCGCCCCGGGCCTCGGATTCGTTGCAGTCCTGCAGTTTGCGGCTGATCAGCACGGCAATTTCAAGTTCATGGTGCACGGCGCCGCGTGTTTGTGGAATGTTCAGCGGCTGATGCAGGCTCTGCAATGCCGTGCCGGGTTTGATAAACAGTACTGGTTCATCCTCTGCAGGCGTGCTGTTCATTTCCTGCACGTGCAGCGCGTAATTTAATCCGGCGCAGACAATTTTTCCGGTCTGCAACTCTATAACCTGGCCGTCCTGCCATTGGTGTTGGAATCCCATACTGCTCCTGTCTGACTATCGCGTTTAGGGTGCCGTCGTGTTGTCTATCTTTCGAGAATAGCGGATCGCGCGAAAAGCGCGAATCTTATTCGGTAAACAAGGGGGCTCTCATATGCCACCAGGGTTTTGCCTGTTCAAGCTGTACGGCCAGTTGAAACAGCACGTCGTCGCGGCCGAATTGTCCGGTAAACATCATGCCAACGGGCAACTTGTCATCATTCCAGTGCAGTGGCAGCGAGACGGACGGATTGCCGGTGATATTAAAGGCCATGGTCGCGCTGACCCAATCGAATGCCTGGTCGGCCAGCCGCTGCAGCGTGGTGGCGTTGGCGCTCAGCTTGCCCAAGGGGACGCGACTTGCCAGCGGCGCCAGCCATTTCTCGAGGCCGCGTGATTTGAAATAACCGTGCTCCACGGGTGGCCCGCTGAGTGTGGGCGTGAGAAAAATGTCATAGCTTTGCATAAAGGCTTCAAAGCGCCGGCTTTCTGTATAGAGGCGGCGATGGGCGATGTCGAACTGGGCAGCGGAAAAACTGCGTCCAAGCTGCGCCAGCATCCAGGTTTCCGGTTCCAGCTCGCTATAGCGCAGTTTGCGGCCAAGTAAATCCTCAGTGGCCTGAATTTCCCCCCCGACCGACGTAGCGATACGCAGTAGGTAGCCTTCCGTCAGTGCCCCTACGGAAAAGGGGGGGTGAGCTTGCGTGACCTCATGGCCGAGTTCCTGCAAGAGCGTAACGGTCTGGTTCAGCCCCTTGATCGCATCCGGGTGAAGTTTGCCATCGCGCATCAGCGGTTGGTCAGAAAAGGCGATACGCAATTTTTTCGGTGCCCGGGTGCAGGCATCGAGAAGCGTGCCTGTCAGAGGAGGTTCGGCGTAAGGCGCGCCGAGATCAGTGCCTCGAATCGCATCGAGCATGGCGGCGCTATCGCGAACACTGCGGGTGATAACGCCGTCCTGTACCTGGCCGTACCATGGGTCGCCGTGCAATGGGCCGTGGGGTACGCGGCCTCGCGAGGCTTTGAATCCCACGAGTCCTCCACAGGCTGCCGGAATGCGCAGTGAACCGCCGCCGTCACCGCCGCTGGCCATAGGCACAATGCCAGCTGCAACCGCTGCGCCTGAACCACCGCTGGAGCCGCCCACGGTGCGCTGCGGATTCCAGGGATTGCGGCAAGTGCCGTGTAGTGCCGGCTCTGTGGCGCCAACAATCGCAAATTCAGGGGTGTTGGTTTTGCCAAAGGTGACTACTCCGCTGGCCTTGAAACGCTTGACGAGTTCGCAGTCGTAGTCCGGCACATACTCTTTGAAGGCGCGGCTGCCGTTGGTCAGGGGGACGCCGGCATAGGCGGCGCAGAAATCTTTCAGTAGAAAAGGCACGCCAGTGAACGGGCCTTTGGGTAGCGGATTGGCGATGGTCTGTCTGGCCACGTCGTCCATCGGATGTACGACCGCGTTAATCTCTGGGTTTACCGCGTCGCGGCGCCGAATGGCTTCGTCCAGCAATTCGCTGGGGGTTACCTGGCCATCGGCAACCAGTTTGGCCAGGCCCAGTGCGTCGTAATCGGCGTATTCCTTAAAAGACATTCGCTTACCTGCTTTTATCGTTAGAGTTGTCAGTGTTAACACCGTGCTGCATTATAGCTTGATGGGTGAGTACCATATCAATGGTCCGGTAATGTCCGTTTTTATGTTCTATAGTCCCCCGGCTCTCTGAGGAGTTGGGTGGGCACACTGCACTTGCCATGGTGTTTTCTAGTGCTGATCAATATCTAGCTGGAGTGTGATACGCGCTAGCCTATGGGTTAAGGAATCGAGTCATTCAGGATATGTGTCTTGCAAATCTCAGGGGCATAGACTCAAATAAGAAATTAAAAACCATCAAGGAGTTCTTTCGTGTCTCTGAATTACAGCGAACACCCCGTCATGTTTCGTGCTCGCCCCTTTGCATTTATCGGGTCGTTGATATTGGTGCCGGTAGGTATCGGCATAATTATCTTCTTGGTCTGGTATATGAAATGCAAGGCAACCAAGCTGCAGATTAGCGGCGGGGAAATCTGTTTGGAGCAGGGGCTCCTCAGCAAGGATCGCACAGAGGTAGATGTCAGAACTGTACGCACGGTTAAGGTGTATCAGTCGTTTATGAACCGTATGTTAGGTGTGGGAGACGTGTCGGTGTTTACGGCTGGCGACGAGGCGGAAATATACGCTCGCGGTATGCCACGCCCACAGGAATTTCGCGACATAATTAAAGGTGAGCAGTGAGCGACGCCGACGAGAGCAACGCCGCACTGAAGTTGCTCGTGGTGTTCGTTGTTCTGATTGCGCTGCTCGGTGTTGCGGCCTTTCTGGCGTGGCCACTGGCGGCAGAGTTTGCCGCAACCCAATTGACGCCAGGGCTTGGCATGCGCGATGCGGC
>NZ_JBVBUV010000023.1:0-48792 GCF_057445395.1 Litorivivens sp. | reverse complement strand
CTTGGGCAGCAATATTTTCAACCTCTTGGGAATACTCGGAATCTCTGCATTGCTACAACCGCTCCCCGTCCATGAGCGGATCCTGCAGTTTGACCAATGGGTCATGTTGGGAACCTCACTGATTCTATTGGTCTTTCTTTATACGGGCAGTCGGCTTGGCAGGCTGGAAGGCGGGTTACTCCTGATGGGTTATATTGCGGATGTCGGTCTGAGCTTCACCGTATTTGGCACATAACTGTGCTATTGGTGCGATATGGCAGCTTGGCTTAGTTAATTGCTGCGGCTTAGGCGCTGCGTTTGTGTTTTCTGCGCGCAGGTTCTCTTGCGGATATATTGGAGATGACAAATGAAGAGCTATCCTGAAGCACTCGACCTAATGCTGGCTGCTTGGAATGCATCAGACCCTACCGAGATTCGAAGCCTGTTGGAAAAAGCACTGGACCCAAAGGTTCGTTTCGTGGACCCAACCATTGATGTCTCCGGTATCGATGGCTTTGAGCAGAATGTCCACGAAGTGAGATCCAAGTTACCCGGCGCAGTTTACTTCCGCACCAGCGGTGTAGATTCACAGCACAATTTTCATCGTTACCACTGGGCTATCCATCAGCATGGAAAACTTTTGATCTCAGGGTTCGATGTAACGCAGACCAATGAACAGGGTAAAGTCATCTGTGTTATCGGTTTTTTTGGTGACATCCCTGATAGTTAGTTCGAAGATCGGCAAGCCGGGGCTACGAGTTTGTCTTGGCGCACCACTGCTGCGGAGTGATATCGAAGTGCCGTGGTTTGATATTACCCGCTGAGTTTCACTGGCTGTCTATGACCTTAGTCAACATAACGATAAATCTTAAGTGCCGGAATAAACGGCTCCTTCTCGATGGTTGCATCACTTCTGCCACCGCGCTTGCTCGCTGGCTCTTCGTTTCCTACCCATCGCAGGTCGGGTAACGCCTCCTGATTTATCAGCACAATGCTGGGCGTCGGAATGCTGTAGCGAATCTTTTCGCCTTCATACAGGGCTACTATGTTGGCTTTCAGTTGCGGTGACGGTTGTGTTCTCGCCCGGGCAAAATCGTGATTCGGGTTCTCTCGGGCGAGTTGTGACAGGGTTACTTCTCTCGCTTTGCCTTTCATTCGTCGCTCGGCAAGTTGCACCACCTCTTCGTGCTTGAGGCGTATTACCTCCCGGCGTTTTACATGCCAGCACCAGCGAAACGACAATACGGTGGGATCAAGAACTCGCAGTTGGCGATAGGCCCAAACGAGATGCAGATCGCCAAAGCGAACCTGTCGCAACGCTTTTGCTACGGTGGGGTCGCGCTGGAAGAGAGGGGAGTCCGTCTGGGTTAGCAGCGCATGAAAGGTTCGGTTATCTCTCCCGGGAGGTAAATCTTCTTTCAGGGACCGGATGGTTTCTTTCAGTATTTGCTTATAAATATTGAACTGCGCGGCGATGTCAGCGGAGCGTTGCCCCACGCACAGCAAACCTGAACGTGGTGGAAGAGGGCACTCATCGGCATACAGTGCGGTGGCGGCTTGGATCGCGACGGATCGCTGCGAAGCTTGATCTGGCAGCCAGGCCGGCAAGCTTTCACTCGTCAGCTGGTCTACCAGTTGATTCCGGGTGTTGACGAGCTGGCGGCAGACGCTCAGCAGACTAGAAATTCGGTGATCCATGGGCCCTCCTGAGAGGCAATATTAGCACACCGCATATATGAACCCATGTAGATTGGTGCAAGTAGAGCCATCGCAGTATCCAGGGAGTTTCTTGAGTTATGTTAAATAGGTGTTTGAGTTGATGACTGATGCCTCGGCGGTGATGTTGTGGGGTGCTTAAATGGAGGGGAATATGTGTTTCACATATGTGGTGTGCTAAATCTGCTTGTTCGGCTTATCTTTGGTTGGCGGTAGGTCTCAGTTAGTGCCGCCGCGCGCCGAAAAGGCGGTGCGAGGATCCTAAAGGCATAGTGGCGGGATACCGTCGCTGCGCTATGGTGGATTAGAGGGCAAGGCCGGTCGTTACTGACTGGCGCTTTCGAGGCTGACTACAGCCTGATGCATCGCCTTGCAGCCTGTCAGAAGGAGGGTTGCCGCTATCGGACAGCAGATGGCGATCGTGGTGGCCATACCCATGCCGATGGCATTGCCACCATAGAGGTGGTCAGAAAAGAACGCGATTATGAGCGGGCCAGCTGCCAGCCCTACCAGCCCAGCCGTGCCTGAGAAAAAGGCGATACCTGCGCCACGCAATTCATTTGGGGTAACAAGGTTTAACGCGGCAATATAGCAGGCGGGTAATGGCGCCAGAAGCACCAGAAATATACTGACACAGCCGAGAAACAAGTACGGATCAGTAAACTGCATGGCAGCAATACCAAACGGTACGGCCAGTATCAGACTCCAGCCATACCAGCGGAACTGCGCATCGCGGTAGCCGCGCCGATAGAGCGTGTCGGCCGCATACCCACAGAGTAACTTACCAACAATACTTGATACGATAAGCGTTAACCCCAGATACAAGCCAATCTGACTGGCACTCCAGCCAAAGGTTCGCCCCATATGCGCTGGATACCATACGCCGCACCCCCCCATCACAATAGACGCCATCGCAAAGCCTATGTAGTGATGGATAAAAAATCGTTTCTGCGTACGGATAAAAACCAGCAAATTCTTGTAAGTGCCCAAGATACCTTCCCAGAACCCCTGCTTCTCAACTACCGCTTTGCGATCTCTGCGTAACGGTTCGGGAAAGGTAAAAACGATCAATGCCAGCGCCACGCCCGGCACGCCAATCATGAAAAACACGGCTTGCCAGGAGCGCACTTCGCCAATCAGTGGCAGGGCATAGGTAGGTGCCTGCGCCACCATATCCACAATCATGCCGCCAAAGAGGTAAGCAGTACCGGAGCCTATAGTGGCGCCAATGGAATACACGGCCATGGCGGTCGTGAGCCGGTCTCGCGGGAACAGGTCGGTCAGCATGGAGGTCGCGCTGGGATTCAGCCCGGCTTCGCCGACACCAACACCAATACGGGCCAGTAGCAGTTGCCAGTAATGCAGAGCCATACCGCAGGCGGCCGTTGCCATAGACCAGATAGTCACACTCACAAAGATAATCCAGCGCCGACTGAAGCGGTCCGCCAGTGCCCCGGCAATCAGCCCGAACAGGGAATAGGTGACCGCAAACGCCATCCCGTGCAGCAATCCGAACTGCACGTCTGTCAGCCCCATATCCCGTTTGATGGGATCGACCATCAGCGAAATGATGAAACGGTCGAGAATCGACAGCCAGTACAACAGGGCCAGACAAATGGTGGCATACCAGGCAACCGAGGGCGCCGGGTAGGGGGCTTGCGTGCGAATAGCGCTCTCGGTCATGCGGACAGGTCTCAAATATTATTCGAATAGGATTCGGAACGTTACTGGGGCAACCCAAAGAAATCAATATTAAACATCGCTGTTGAGTATTATAGTATGGGGGGGAGCCGTCTGGCATGCCGATATCCTAGCTGAATGTCGACATGCCTTGTCGTTGCTCCCGTTGGCAGCTCCTCCCAAGCTAGACCGGGGCGCCGTAACTACAATAATTACAGAGGTTCACCATGTTTTCCTGCCGTTTGCCCGTGTTTGCAAGCGCCCTGTGGGCAGCCGTGGCAAGCGTTGTTCCGACAGCGTTTGCCCAGGATGCGCCAGCTGCAACCATTGAAGAAGTCCTGGTCACGGCCCGCCGTACGCAGGAAAGTCAGCAAGACGTGCCGATCGCCCTGGCCGCCATGAGTGGTGATGACCTGCGGCGTGAGCAAATCAATAGCCCGACCGATCTGAACGGTAAAGTGCCATCGCTTGTGGTGGGTACCGGTAGTCAGATGCGCAACACCGAAACCCCGACGATTCGCGGGCAGGGCGCACAGTTTGGCTCAAGCCCGGGCGTGGTCATCTATCTCGCGGAAGTGGCCCTGCCATCAGATCCGGTAGCAAACTATCAGGGCGGTTCCGGTAAGTTCTTTGACTTGTCCAATATCCAGGTATTAAAAGGTAGTCAAGGTACCCTGTTTGGCCGCAATACCACCGGCGGGGCGCTGCTTCTGGAACCCAACCGCCCGGACAATGAATTCAGCCTGTCGCTGCGCGCCGGTATCAGTCGAATGGCGGGCGACAATGGCCATGATCCCAAGGGCGCCAGTTACGAAGCAGTCGTCAATCTTCCCCTGATTGACGATGTGCTGATGGCGCGTATTGGTGGGCAGGTGTTTGAGCGCGACGGCTTTACCACAGATGTGGTGACCGGCAAGGACTACGATGACAAGAATTACTGGACTGCACGTCTGGGCGTGTTGTGGCAGCCCACCGAACGCATCAGTAATTACCTGTTGGTCAATTTCTCCGATAGCGATACCAACGGCACAGCAACCGTAATCGAGCGCGTAAACCGGACGGGGCTTAATCGCGCCATACCCGGTGCGTTGGGATTAACACTGCCATCATTGCCACTGGTCGATCCGGCACAGTCTGCCAATTCCGGCTGTCTGCTGTTGAATGCCTTTGGGCCTTCAACCAATTGCGGGCAGGATATTATTGATGAGCAGGCAGCCCGAGGAAATCGCAGCGTGCAGCTCAGCGGCGACCCCAATGATCAGCTAAACAGCGACACCTTTGTCGACAACTTCAGTTTTGACCTCACCGACAGCATCACACTGCGCAATATTCTCAGCTACTCTACGCTGGTACACAGCTACCGGTGGGATCTGGACGGTTCGCGCGCAGCTTTCAATGAATTCATTAACCCGGATGGTGTCAACAATTCCGATGTGCGAACCATCACCGAAGAACTGCAGCTGCAAGGGGAGGCACTCGAGGGCGCGCTGAACTATGTCGTGGGCGCTTACTATGAGGAAACCGATGCCGACGGTCGCATCATTGCCAAGTCACTGCTGTTTGTCGATGTCGAACAAGGCTACAAACAACACAAAGAATCGTTCGCTCCGTTTGCGCAGGCAAGTTACGACCTTGGACATCTCACCACGTCGCTTGCAGGGCTGAATCTGACACTTGGCGTGCGCTACACCGACGATCTCACCGAGGGCAGTGCATTCATAAAGCAGGTCGCCAGCGGCGGCTTTACCCTGGTGGACAAATCTTTTGTTACCGAAGTGGAAACGACAGCCCTCACTTATACTGCGGGTCTTGACTACAAGTTTGAAAACCTAATGCTCTACGGCAAGGTAAGCCGTGGCTACAAAACCGGCGGACTGTCGACGATCGCCGCCAATCCTCAGCATTACACCTACGAACCGGAGTTTGTGGTGAATTATGAGATCGGCCAAAAGGCCGATTTCGCGCTCGGTGACATTCCGGTGCGGCTGAATACCGCCCTTTACTATACCGACTACACCGACATGCAGACGGCGGCACCGGATGCCTACGTTGACCCCGACAACCCCAGCCCGGTACCACAACTTGGCCAGTCGATTTTCAATGTGGGTGAAGCCACGGTTGCAGGCCTAGAAATGGATCTGACCGTGCAGCTTTCACCCGGTCTGACCGTGGTGGCAACCTATGGCTACACCGATGCGAAGTACAACCGCTTTGATCTGGATTATTTTGGCGCCACGCCGCAACTGGACTGCAGTGGTCAGGAAAAATCTCGCGGGGACTCGCTGGAACTAACCTGCTTGCCGTTCAAAACCACGCCGGAACATCAATACAGCCTATCGCTGCGCTATCTACTGCCCGTTGCGCAGCACTGGGGCGATATCGAGGGTTCAGTTACCTATGCCTGGGTTGACGAACAGTACAGCGCACAAATTTCGCCACCCGAGGCTGAGCCCGGTGCATGGCTGCCGGATTTTGGTCTCGTCAATGCCAGTATCAGCTGCAGCCGTATTCTGGATTCTGCCTTCAGCGCGCAGATTTACGGCACCAATCTCGCCAACAAGGAATACCGTATTTCAAACAGTAACCAGTGGAATCTGACCTATTTTCAGAGTTCGATCTATTCCGAGCCACGCAATATCGGTTTGCAGCTGAGTTACGACTTTGGGCAATAACAGGGGAAGAATATGAATACCCGAGGACAAAACATACTGTTGTGGCTTACCCCAGTGGCTGGCCTGCTGTTTTTAGTAGCGTACTGGCTGTTTCCAGCGTTTGCGCCACCACTGTCGCCGACCTTGTCACCCGAGGAAGTGGCAGCATTCTTTAAAGAAAATCTCACCGCCATGCGTGGCGTGGTGATTTTTGGCAATATCATTGGCGCCCTGCTGGTGCCGCTGTTTGCCTTAATTGCGGTACAGATGCTGCGTGTCGTAAATTCCAGTCCGATTTTCGCCTACGCCTATATTATTGCCGCTGGGATTGGCATCACAGCCTTTATATTGGCGGACTTTGCGTGGGGAATTGCCCTGTTCCGCCCGGACCGCGATCCGCAACTGATCAGTCTGCTTAACGATATGGCTTGGTTCTTCCTAGTAGCACCGGTAGGTTGCGTGTTCGTGCAGAACCTTTGTCTCGCCGGCAGTATTTATCTCGACGCCCGACCTGATCCTGTGTTCCCGATCTGGGTCGCCCATTTCAATATAGTTACAGGCTTGCTGATGCTGCCGGCAGCGTTTTCGCTGCTCTACAAGACGGGGCCGTTGGCTTGGGACGGTAGCATCTCGTTCACACTGCGGTTTTCCACATTTATTGTGTACGTGGCGGTGATGTTTCTGGTGTTGCTGAAAGTGACTAAACAACAGGTAGAACAGGAAGGAGTGGCGGCATGAGCACAATCGCCACAGCAGAGCGGGAACCCGTCAGCCAGCCGACCGAGCCCTGGTACAAAAACAAAAAATTGGACCAGCTGCTCTGCTTTTGGAGCATTCCTGTGTTCTATAACCTGTTCGGGCTGGTGTTTGTGCCGTTGAGCTGGATGATGCCGCCGCGCGCGCCAGAAAGCGATCTCGCCGGCGTTGTCGAATTCATGCAGTCGCCCAATCTGCTGATTGCCAGCACCATCTTGATACTGTCGGTCGGCCTGTCAGCAGTTGGTAACGCTATGTATGCCATCCAGATGAAACGCATGTCGGTCAGCCCCGTTTTGCGCTTTGCATTTATCGCCGGTGCAATGACAGGCGCTATTGTCGGTTGCCTTTTCCCGATGTTCTGTTTCGGACTGGGCGCTTTCCGCGAAGGGTACAGTCCAGAAATACTGCAGATGCTGTACGACTTCGGCTACCTCTCGTTTATCGGTTGTCTGGGCTGTTTCTTTTTGAACTGGTCCTGTCTGGCGCTTGCCATACTGCTCGATAAAAACAATATCCTGCCGAAATGGCTGGGTTACTACACCATCTGGCAGTCAGTAACCGAGATCTTCGCAGCAACAGTGTGGATTGCCCATACCGGCCCCTTCGCCTGGAATGGGTTGCTCGCCTTCTGGTTCAATATGGTGCTGTACGTGCCTTGGCAGTTCATCGTGTATTACTGCATTTTTCAGGCGATCCGAAAACAGCCGGAGTCCGAGCTTTACAACAGCGGCCCAACACCGCGCGCTGCCTACGCCTGAGGAGACTGGTCATGACAATTTCACAGGTTGGCCAAGCGCCCCGCACACGCGCCGACTATCTGCCCGGCGATCACGGCATGTGGTTTTTTATCGTTGGCGATCTGCTGATCTTCGGCGTCTACTTCCTTTGCTACATGGTCTACCGCGGGCAGAATCTCGACGTCTTTCTTTACAGTCAGCAGTTTCTGAGCCAGGGAATCGGCGTTGCCAATACCATAGTGCTGCTAACCAGCTCACTCTTTGTTGCGCTGGCCACCGAGGCGGTGCGAGAACACAAGATTCGTGATGCTGGACGGTTACTGAGTCTTGCGATTGTTCTCGGTGCGCTGTTTCCCGTACTGAAGATGGTGGAATGGATACCCAAGATCAGCGCCGGCCATACCCCCGGAGAAAACCTGTTTTTCATGTATTACTACGTGATGACAGGACTTCACCTGCTCCATGTGCTGCTGGGCCTGTGCATTATGGCGTTTATGCTGCGCAACCTCCGACAGGCGGCCCAGCCGGATATCAAATTCATTGAGATCGGCGCGATCTACTGGCACATGGTGGATGTGCTGTGGCTGGTGCTACTCGCTGTGTTTTATCTGATGAGGTAAGCGATGATCGCGTATCTAAAAAATCCGCTGACGACAGTCTGGGCAATACTCAGCCTGATCACAGTGGCCGCGTGGTTGATCGGCCGCAACGTCGGTACTGATCTGCAACCAAGCCACGCGGTCACGTTGTCGGTGCTTCTCATTGCCGCCGCCAAAGCCCAACTGGTCATCATGTATTTTATGGAAGTACGTTCAGCTCCTCGCTGGTTGAAGCGTGTCGCCTATGGTTGGGTCCTGGTGCTGTTTCCGCTGCTGTATCTCACAAACCAGTTGGTAAACTGACTAATGTGATTGCGCGACGACGTTGGCGGGTTGTTGGAAAAAATCCGCTGGTGATGGATGCCTGTGTTAGGCAGCCCAACGCAAGTGCTGACCGCTTAGCGTGGATGTCACGGTTTACGCCCTGCGCTAATTGCCTCATGCATGAGCGTAAATAACCAGCGCAGGCTGCGACTGGTGCGCTCGTCATCAAAGCCCCAGCGGCCGGTAAGACGTTCGAACAGCTGCGGCTGCCAGAGGATATCGAGCATTGCCGCTGCGGTTTCCTGCTCTTCCGGGCTCCAGTCAGGCGTCTCGGCAACGACGGCATTTATCAGGCCCGCGCGACGCAGGCGATCGAGGCTGTCGAAGGCAGAATCTTGGGGGGTCGTGGTTTTAGCCTGAAATGACTGCAGGTGCTGGAACAGACCCACCACTACTTCAGAAAAATCGCTAAGGCTCAACGTACTCAGGTCGATACCCGATTCTTCAACCAGCCGTTTTAACACGGCGTCGCGCAATTTGGCATCGGTGGTGAAATAGCGGCGCACGGTGCGCTCGCTGACCCCCGCCTTTTCGCCAACGGCCCGGGCCGACAAATTCTTCCAATCCCAGTCTGGCAGGGTATGTACCAAGGCGGCCCCTGCCGAGACAATATTCTCTCGGGTCTCGGCGCTCTGCTGCTCACGCAAGGGGCTGTTGTAGCTGCGCTTTTGTGTGGCCTTCTTCATTGGCATTTATTGCGCCTTTAACTTTGCATTGCCGGTGGTCCCGGGAGCAAAATTTTTTCGACTACCTGTCATTAGCCGTTAAGTCTCTGAATTCAATGACAAGAATAATAGCAGAGTCGATCAACGGGCGAGACACATTCGACGCCTTCTATTATTGCACAACACTGTCGAATAATACTAAACTACCCTCCAAGTATCAGTCGCAACGGCGACCCGGTGCCGCACTTACCCATACTGCGGCGCTTGCGAACACAGGAGATCACGCATGTCTGAAGTCTATATCGTTGACGCAGTCCGCACCCCTCGCGGCATCGGCAAACCCGGCAAGGGTGCGCTGACTCATATGCACCCTCAGCATCTTGCCGCCACGGTGATGAAGGCAATTGTGGAGCGCAACGGTATAGACAGCAAAGACATCGATGACATTATCTGGGGTACCAGTGCCCAGAAGAGCACCCAGGGCGGTGATCTTGCGCGAATGGCCGCACTGGATGCTGGCCTAGATGTTACGGTAAGCGGCGTTACTCTGGATCGCTTCTGTGGCAGTGGCATCACCTCTGCGGCACTCGCTGCCGGCCAGATAATGTCTGGTCTGGAAGACCTGATTATTGCTGGCGGTACTGAAATGATGTCGGTAATTTCCAAAGCCAGTCAGGACGAAATGGCCGCTGGCTTGCGTCCGCTAATGATGGGTAGCGGTAATGCCCGCCTGCAGGCCAAGCATCCGCAGAGCCATCAGGGCGTCTGTGCCGATGCCATCGCCTCGATGGAAGGAATCTCCCGCGAAGATCTGGACGCATTTGCACTCGAAAGCCAGAAGCGCGCCGCTATTGCCATCGCAGAAGGCCGCTTCAACAAATCTCTGGTGCCAGTGCTCGACGACGACGGCAATGTGGTATTGGACAAAGAAGAGTATCCACGCCCGAACACCACCGCCGAAGACCTTGCCAAGCTGGAACCAAGTTTCGCCAAACTCGCGCGAATGCCTATTGATGAAGAGGGCAATACCTTTGCCGGGTTCATAAACCGCCGCTATCCGGATCTCAACATTGAACACTTCCACCACGCGGGCAATTCATCCGGTGTGGTAGACGGTGCGGCGGCCCTGTTGATGGCCTCTGAAGATTATTTGAAGAAAAGCGGTCTCAAAGCCCGCGCGCGCGTTGTCGCCAGCGCAAATATCGGTGACGACCCCACGCTGATGCTCAATGCCCCGGGACCCGCCATTAAGAAAGTATTGGCTAAAGCCGGGCTCACCCTCGGTGACATAGATCTGTTTGAAATCAACGAGGCATTTGCAGTCGTGGTGGAAAAGGTTATCCGGGATCTCGGTATCGACCGCGACAAGATTAACGTTAATGGTGGCGCGATTGCCCTTGGGCACCCGATTGGGGCGACCGGTGCGGTGATGATTGGCACCCTGCTAGATGAGCTGGAACGTCGCGACCTGAAGCGCGGCCTGGTCACCATGTGCGCCGCGGGCGGTATGGCTCCTGCACTGATTATCGAGCGCGTATAAGCCGGTCTACGTAGCGAAAATCGTGTAACTTGCGGGAAATTAGCTCTAGGGATGGCCCGAATTGTGCAGTAACCACCAGAAGTCGGTTAAAATACAAAATCAATTTGCTAAACGGGTTGGGTAGAACATTGAGCGACGCAGTAGCGACACGAAAAGCACGAAAAAGTAAGCGCGATCCGCAGCTGACGCGCGAAGCCATTCTCGAAGTAGCCGGCAAGTTGCTGGCAAAGGATGGCCCCGAGGGCTTAAGCGTTTCACAGGTTGCGCAGCTGGCCGGAGTCAACCGCGGAACGGCCTATCACCATTTCCCCACACGGGAGACGCTGATCGATGAAACCAAGGCTTGGGTCAGCCGAAAGCTGATGCGGGAAGTCTTTGGCGATGTCGACGAAAACGGTGTCGACGCCGAGGTGCAAACACGTCGCCCGCGTGAAGTTATCGAAAAACTGGCCAATTTCGCCATGGAAAACCCGGAATTCGGACGAGTCTGGCTCTATGAGGTATTAAGTTCCAACCAGGCAGCCAGTGACCCGTTCTGGGCACGCTACCGCCAGAGCATCGACGATTTTGTTGAGTCAGACTACGCTCAGCCGGACATCGACGCCGAAGTACACGCTGTTATCTTGCTGGTGGGTGTTTTCCTATGGCCGGTGTGGGCAAACGCACATTCCAGCAGTGCCAACAGCAAGAAAAAGATGGCCCAGCGTTTTACTGATGAAATGCTTCGCCTGAGCCTGCACGGCACACTGCTCAAGGAAAAATTCCCCGAGTTGCTGGCCGAAGAGAAGGGCAAAAAGAAAAGCGGCCGCAAGTCCAAGTAATTTCCCATTGCTGGTGTCTAGCGGCTTCTCTTAATCAGCCGGGGGGCAGTTACTGCCCCCCGGTTCCGATTGACAATTGGAGTACAAGCTATGACAACCAAGCCAGCACCCATGATGCCCTGGCCCGAGGAAGACTTTTCGGTATACGGCAGCGTGGAAGAAAAACCTGTCGGTAAAATCCAGGGCTTTGTCGCCAAAGCTATGGAACGCAACTGGTCGATGATTCCCCACGTCACGCACAACGACGAAGTGGATGTCACTGATTTTGAAATCCGCCGCAAAGCATGGAACGCTGCGCATCCCGACAAAAAACGAACCTTGCTGCCTGCGCTGATGAAGTGCACCGTGGACATGCTCAAGCAGTTCCCGCAGTACAACTGTTCCCTCAGTGCCGACGGCAAAAAACTTTTCGCCAAGAGCTACTACAACATAGGCTTTGCGGTTGATGTGCCAGCGGGGCTGCTAGTACCGGTGATCCGCGATGTCGACAAGAAAAGCCTCGACGACATCAGCGCCGAAATCGTGGCACTGTCTGAGAAGGCTAAGACCAAAGGTCTGTCAATGCAGGAGATGTCCGGCGGCTGTATCACTCTGTCGTCACTTGGCCACATTGGCGGCACATCCTTCACTCCCATCATCAATGCCCCGGAAGTGGCCATCGTCGGGATCACCCGTACCCAGCAACGCTTTGTACCCGACGACAATGGCAATCCGGTACTCCGGCAAATGCTGCCATTGTCGTTGAGCTACGACCATCGCGTAATCAATGGCGCCGATGCGGCCCGCTTCCTGCGTGCCATGGCGGACTGGTTGGTCAGCTACGAGTTTTCCTGAGCCCTACGCTGATTGCGCAGCCGTTTGCAGCGACTGTGGTGCTGGGATTGGCCACGACGTTGTCCGCTTTCTTGACGAAAGTAGGGATGGATACCGTCGCCCCCCGAATGTGACGACTGTTGTTCTGGCTAGCATTTCTCAGGCGCTGGTACTCAAAAATGCCCTTGGCTTGTCAATAGGTCATGCCCCTGAACAGAAAGAAATTCCAGACCGACTGTTTGACTTGGCGGGGCGCAGCGGGTCGACGTACCCAAATGAGTAGCCAGCGCAGCTGATCCCGATCTTTACATAGGGTTTCCCTCCTCATAACAGCGCCCCTTGATCCTGATCAATGCTTTTATATAGCTAGGCCTGTATCCCTGTCACCATGACTGCCTGACATCAGGAAGACATAGCGGCACCACAGTCTGTGATCCAAATTTGTCATTTGAGGCAAAGATGCAGAACCCGGAAAACGAGTCGTTAACAACATGGCACGCGCTGGCACCCGACGCTGCTCTCAATAAACTCCAGTCATCCCCGGCGGGCCTGACCCATTCCGAAGCACAGCAACGGCGGGCCACCCATGGCGCCAACCGCCTTCCCCAGGCTGCCAAAAGAAATGTCGTCGCGCGATTCCTGCTTCACTTTCACAACGTTCTTATCTACGTTTTGCTCGTCTGCGCCGCGATTACCGCATTGCTCAGCCATTGGGTCGATACGGGGGTCATTCTCGCCGTCGTGATAGCGAATGCAATTATTGGCTTTGTTCAGGAGGGCAAGGCCGAACAAGCAATGGATGCCATTCGGCATATGTTAGCCCCTCGCGCCAATGTTATTCGGGCTGGGGAAAGAATCGCTGTCGCAGGGGAAGATTTGGTTCCCGGCGATATCGTGTTATTGGAAGCTGGCGACAAAGTTCCTGCCGACCTGCGACTCGTGAACGCACATGGCCTGGCGATACAGGAGGCCATACTGACCGGCGAATCAGCACCTGTAGAAAAAAGCACGCTGGCCGTTGAGAGCAGCCTCCCGCTGGGCGATCGCGCCGGCATGGCCTATTCCGGCACTCTCGTCACAAGTGGGCAAGGAAAAGGCGTTGTAGTCGCGATTGGTACGGGCACTGAAATCGGAAGAATAAGCGGTTTACTATCAGACGTCGAAACACTCACCACGCCACTGGTCACCCAAATGGCCGAATTCGCAAAATGGCTAACGATTATGATTCTGCTTATCGCGGGGTTGTTGCTAATCTTTGGCCATTTTGTTGCACATTATAATTTCACCGAGATGTTTATGGCTGTCGTCGGGTTGTCGGTTGCCGCGATTCCCGAAGGGCTGCCCGCTGTACTGACGATTACGCTTGCTATTGGCGTACAGGCCATGGCCAAGCGCAATGCTATTGTCAGGCGGCTGCCCGCGATTGAAACCATTGGATCCGTGTCTGTTATATGCACCGATAAAACAGGCACACTAACGCGCAACGAAATGATGGTCTCGTCCGTGGTATCGCACCAACATCTATTCACACTGGACGGGTGTGGTTATGAGCCTAAAGGCGCATTAAGACTGAACAACGTTAACGTTTCTCCCTCTGAGCATACAGTACTTGAAGAACTTGCCCGTGCAGCAGCACTTTGCAACGACGCGGCGTTGCGTCATAAAGACAATATTTGGCATGTGGAAGGCGACCCGATGGAGGGCGCATTGCTTGCGTTTAGCGGAAAAATGTATATCGATGCTAACCGTGAAATGGACGCATGGACACGTACCGACGCGATTCCCTTTGATTCGAAGCACCGGTTTATGGCCACGCTGAACCACGACCACGAAGGCCATGGCTGTATTTTCGTAAAAGGCGCGCCAGAACGCATTTTGGCCATGTGCGCCGATCAACGTGCAACCAACGGCGGCACGGAACCCCTGGACACCGATTACTGGAACTCTCGCGCAGAAACAATCGCCTCGCTTGGTCAACGACTGCTGGCTTTCGCCGTCAAATCGGTTCCGCCCGAGCACACAGTATTAGCACACACGGACGTTGAAGGGTCGCTTACGTTCCTAGGATTGGTCGGGATGATTGATCCACCACGACCAGAAGCGATAGCCGCGGTCAGCGAGTGCCATACCGCTGGCATTGATGTAAAAATGATTACTGGCGACCACTTCAAGACAGCGGCGGCTATCGGCCAACAGATCGGATTGCGCAACACCGACAAGGTTCTTACCGGGTTAGACCTCGACGGGATGGATGACGCCGCATTGCAGCAGGCAGTACGCGATTGCGATATCTTTGCGCGCACAAGTCCAGAACACAAACTGCGATTGGTCATGGCATTACAGGCTCAAAATATGACCGTAGCTATGACCGGCGACGGGGTTAACGACGCTCCCGCACTCAAGCGGGCCGACGCCGGTATAGCCATGGGTAAAAAAGGCAGCGAAGCCGCGAAGGAAGCCGCGGAACTGGTGTTGGCAGACGATAACTTTGCATCCATCGTTGCAGCCGTCAGAGAAGGCAGAACAGTCTATGACAATTTCAAAAAAGTAATCAGTTGGACTTTGCCAACAAACGCCGGCGAAGCCATGACGATTATACTGGCTTTACTGACCGGACTGACGCTCCCGGTAACTCCTATCCAAATACTTTGGATAAACCTGATTACCGCAATCACGTTAGGCATAGCGTTAGCATTCGAGCCAACCGAGAAAAACACCATGTGCCGACCACCGCGTGACCGCCGAGAACCGCTGCTAAACGGTGAACTTGTATGGCATATCATTCTAGTTTCTATTCTCTTTCTACTCGGTGTTTTTGGCATCTATCAATATGCAATTGATCGGGGATACTCCGTGGACTTGGCGCGTACAATGGCATTGAACACCCTGGTAGTCATGGAGATTTTCCATCTGTTTTTTATCCGCAACATTTATAGCACATCTCTAAATTGGAGCGCCGTGCGGGGAACAAGGGTTGTCTGGACGGTCGTATGTGCGGTCACCGTCGCGCAGTTCGCGATAACCTACTTGCCGCCACTTCAGAGTATATTTGCGACGGTCTCAATCGCGTTCTTTGATGGTTTGATCATTGTGGGTATAGGCGTAGCACTCTTTGCAATTATCGAAACTGAAAAGCAAATGCGTCTTGCGTACCGACGGATGACATCTGCGACGGAAGTAGAGGCAGCAACAGGCAACTGAAACAGGCCAAGCAGGTAACATTATGAGGCAATTCAACAGTGTGTTATGCATAGTAGACACTGAGGAAAACTCGGATGAAGCGATACTGCATTCAATAAAGATTGCGGAAGATCACCAGGCTACAATCACGTTTGTGTCCACCATGGACGCTAGTAAACTTTGGTACTCCACGGAGCACTACACCTACTTCGATCAAAGTTTACAGCACCTCGCGGAGGTCAAACGATCTGCTATCGCCAGCCGCATTTCTGAGATTTCTCCCAAGGTTAAGGCCAACATCGAGGTTCTCTCCGGCATCGGCTTCCTTGAGATCATCAGGAGCGTCGTAACCAATCAACATGACCTTGTTGTTAAATGTGCTGAAGATGTCGCGTGGCTAGAGCGTATGTTTGGTAGTGAAGACATGCAACTCATCAGAAAATGTCCATGCCCAGTTCTGATGTTAAAACCGGGCCACAACGACAGTTTTCACCGTATTCTTGCTACGGTTGATATCAATGAAGACGTCGACGAAGTCGAAGAGGTTAGAGTGCAAGCTGCACTAAACAACAAGGTACTAGAATACGGCGCAACGATGGCTATGCCCGAACTAACAGAGATGCATATCGGTGCGGCATGGGAAGCCTACGCCGAACATTTCTATCGCTATGGCGCGTTTTCTCGCATGCCGGAAGAAGAAGTAGACCGCTACGTCGAACAGATTCGTCGTGAACGCTCAGACGACCTGGACCAGCTAGTCAGAAAAATGGAGACGATGCTGGGAAAAGACGCCGTATCGTACCTCCAGCCCAGAGTGCATCTGGCTAAAGGCAAGCCATACAAAGAAATTCCAAAGATGGTTGAAAAATACGATATCGATCTGATTGTGATGGGAACCGTCGGGCGAGTAGGCATACCGGGATTGATTATTGGCAATACCGCAGAATCCATACTAGAGCAGGTTAAGTGCTCCGTGTTGGCACTCAAACCAGACGGTTTTGAGACACCGGTTCGTTAGGCCGCGTTACACTGCCTTCGCCGCCTGAAACAGTAATTCATGTAAATTGACCAACGCTTGAATATCTCGCTGGTAGCCACCGCCAATCACCGCCGACACGGGTAGCCCGGCACGATCACAGGCCTCGAATACCAACTGGTCACGAGCCAGTATGCCCTCGTTGCTAACCTCAAAATGTCCGAGATCATCATCACAGTGGATATCAACGCCGGCATCGTATATCACTGCATCAGGCTTAAACGTGTTGACCGCCATCAGTAGTGACTGTTCCACCTTTTCTAGATAGAGGTCGTCACCAGTGCCTTTGGGCAATGGCACATCAATATCAGAAACCTGCTTTCGAAAAGGGAAGTTTTTTTCCCCATGCACAGATACGGTAAAAATATCCTCATGGTCCTGAGCCAACGCTGCGGTGCCATCGCCCTGATGCACATCACAGTCGAATATCAGCACACGGTTAATTGCCGGTTTTGTGAGCAGATTGAGCGCAGACAAATACAAATCGTTAATGATGCAAAAGCCCGCGCCATAATCGTAGAAGGCGTGATGATACCCGCCGGTTAGGTTAATGGCTTTACCTCTATCTAGTGATAGAACTCCGGCCAGTATGGTGCCTGCCACTGCCGTCAAGGTGCGTTCAACAAGTTGCTCTGACCAAGGAAATCCAATTCGGCGCATTGCCTGCCGGTCAATCTCGCCATTGATAAACCGAGATACGTAGCGCGGACAGAGCGCATCTTCGATACGCCTATAATCCAGTGGCACAGGGCGCACAAACTGAGCAGGCTTTGCGCCTCGAGCAACAAGCTGGTTATAAAGCTGCTGATATTTCGCCACGGGAAAACGGTGCCGCGCGGGTAATTCAAGCTGACTGTAAATGGGTGCGAAGATTAACGGAATCATAACCCTGAGCGGTCAAACTGGAGGAAAACCAAGTCTAACTGTTTTTACGGCACGTGTTCACCACGCGCCGTTTGTCACCCGTACAACGTAAAAGCCGCTGTAACCATCGGTGTACCAGATTTCCTTGCGCTCCGGAACAAAAGCGGGTTTGGACATAGCCCAGTTACTGGCCGGCGCCGGCTGCGTAATAATCCGCGGTTGAACGGGGGCATTGAAGTAAGCCACTTCTCTAGGGTTGGCAGGATCGCGTATATCAAAAATCCGTAGCCCGGATAGAATCATACTGCAGGCGGCAATATCTGGATTCACGCGTGTGGGTATGTCGCAATAATGGCCCGCATAGCCCCCGGTAATATTGGAAGCTCCCGGATCATCCTTGATGGCAGCACGGTTCTCAGGCTCGTGCACTTCCAGTCGAAGATCGGACACGATCTTGGGGTTCGTCTCATCGCTAATATCGATGATGCGTCCGGCACCAACGAACTCACCATGAGATGCCACAGAGCTGTCTTCGCCGGGGTTGTTCGTGGAATATTCATCAATTTCAAGCAAATAGGGCTTACCGTCTCGGGTAAACGGGATCGCGTTCTGGGGGATACTCTGGTTTGGCCATGTAATCGATGCTATCTCGCGAACCTGGGGATTAGGCTGGCGCGACTGAATTTCAGAGACATCCAGAATAAGCACGCCTTTACCATTTCCAGATGACAGATAGGCGCGATTGCCATCGTCACTGATCGACAGGCCGTGGGACGTATAATTGCCTCTCCATATAGGAACCGGTGCAAAGGGTACGGAAAGATCGACGGCGGTGAGAGTCGGCGTGCCGGGAGAGGCTGAATAAAACGTTTTACCGTCTGGCGAGATACCGCTCTCGTGTCCAAGGAAGCCTACGGGAGCAGACGCCTGCAAAGCAGGATTCAGACAGTCAGAAGATATATCGTAAACATCTACAATGCCCGGGTAAAAGGCTGGATTACCCAGAACCGCCGCCAGAATGCCGCCTTGTTGTGCAACTACCATAGATTCATGAGGTGAATCCATCGCTGGCGTTACAAGCCGAGTGGACAGCGTCGGGTTTGTTGGATCGCTCATATCCAATACATTCACACCGACGTTTAGGTCCAGCACGTTGGAAGGGAACAGCAGAGTGCTATCGTAATACGCACACTCATTGCCCGACGAGTCCACATAGCGCTCAACCTTGAAACCGCCGACAGTGCCAATCGCATTAGGTACCGTGTATTGCCCGACTAATTGGGTATTACACGTAAAGCCAGCCGCCGCGCGACCTGTTTCGTGATCCTCGGGCGACACGCGCCCCTGCATACCACTTTCCGGTTGCGAACCCGGACCACAGCTTGCCACCCTGGTTTCTGTAGGCACGTTGACTCCAGCAGAGCCGCTGCTGGAACTGCTGGAGTTGCACGCGGTAATTGTAGTGACCAGAGCGAACAATGGCGGTATAAGCAGGTATTTCATTGGCATCCTCACAGTGTCGGTTCACTTGCGTCTTGCAGCGCTCTATCAGTGGCAACAGGTTGAACCTGATTTAGCATATGGGTGAACTGCTGAATTTCTCGCGCCTGATCCAAAACAATCTGGCGCGCCAAGCGTCGCACCGGCGGCAGCGTTGCCTCCTCGGATGCAAACCTCGCCATGGGCAGACCACCCTCGTGATGGGCTAACATCAGGCGCAGATACTGTATATCTCGCTCGATCCCCGTTAATTCGCGCAACTGTATCAACTGTTCTGAAGTGGCCAGTCCCGGCATTCCCTCCGGCGCGTTCCCACAGTCAACCAAATACTGTAACAGCTCATCATTGTAAGGTTGTTGGCCGAGTAGCATCCAGGTCATGTCATCCAAGTCGGGTTCGAAGGGCTGCTCCCACAGCCTCAACCACCCCTGCATCTCGCCCAACTCCACCAACTGACTACTGGCAATACGCTTTGCAAGCCCACTCAAACCAGTGGCTTGGCCATCAAGTAACAGTTGAGACATCGCGATTGCCTGTCGGTGATGCAGAGCCATAAATTGACTGAAACGAACATCGATAATATGCGGAGTCTTGGCGTCCAGCGACTGGTGCACTTCAGCAAGATCACGCCACAACAAGACGCTTGCGACAATGCTGACCGTGAGACCTAATAATGCTAGAGGAAGTGAATAACGCACCTAAATAACGGTAGTCCTGATTTCAAGAGCATGTAAATACGTAATGTGCGCAGGATATTAGCCAGTCGGCGGAGGTAATACCAGCGATTTGATCGCAATTCCAGCTACAACAGCGGCCTAACACCATATTGCGCGGTACAAGCAACACACCAGTTTTCACGCCGATCGATTGTTGATATCGGGCGTCGCTCGACTACCCATGCTAAAAGACGGAAGCACGTGTCTAGGTACTCCGTGCGTATACTGATTGTGATTATCTTACCAAGCGGAATAAGCAAAAACCCATCAAATTGCATTAGAAATGTTTTATGATATATTGCGGAAGGCCCCTGCAATTTACAACAAATATGTCGCAAACAAGGCCCGCCACAATTTCGTTATTTGCCGCGTCTGACATCTACCGGGACTACGATAGGAGATAGTCTCGAGCGTAGTAAGTGTGATGTGCTCTCGGCTAAATAAAATACACACTGAGAGAAAAAAGAATACTATGAGTGACCCTACGCGCCGCGAACGCGGCGAGGCTATGATTAAAGATGTTTATGCCGGCGACGTGGTCGTCCCAGAAGAAGGCTATGCATTCACTGACGTCATGCTGGAACAGCTTTTCGCAGAAGTCTGGACACGCGACATCTTGTCAATGCGAGACAAACGCATATTACTACTGGGCATTATTGCGGAAAAAGGCGAAAACACTACTTTCAAAATCCAGATCAAAGCCTCTCTCAAGCGAAAAGAGATGACACCGGACGAAGCCCGCGAGTTACTGATCTTTATTGCGCAGTACGCGGGCTATCCGCGCGCCGCCGCGATGCTGATACCACTGGAAGAAGCAATCAATGAAGTAACGAGTGAATTACAACAGGCGCCAGCAGAATAAGGAGCGCGGCGCCTGTCTCAAACACTTACTAGCGAAGTTTGCCTGAGGACTTCATCCAAGACAGCAAATCACTGAAGGACTTCTCACAACCCACCAGCTCCAGCTCCAGCTCGTCAATGGCAGGCGAGTCATCGCAGGGCACACTGCGTGTCAGCACCTCAGCAGCTTCACGCGTGAGCATATAACTTTTCCCCGTGAGTTTTGAAAGCAGATCGATAGTGCTCCCTATGCCGCGCAACACAGATCCGGGTACGTTGATAGGCTTTATGTCTCTGCCACTTAGATTTGCAAGGAGCTGGAGAACTTCGCGATGCTCAAGAAAGTAGCCACCAAACATATAGCGCTTTGCGCCCCGGCCTTTCACCAGCGCCTTGCGAATAAGCTGGGCAAGATCACGCACATCGGTAAACCCGCGCCCCCCCTCTGTTACCAGCATTTTTCGCGTTTTCACCGCCTGCTCCAGCAACTGCGAGCCTATACCGTAAGTTGGATCGTTCGGGCCCTGAATTGAGCCAGGATAGACCGAGACAACCGGCGCTCCTTGGTCCTGCAGGGTACGGGCGATGCGCTCCGCTTCAGCCTTGGTGCCGGCATACATGGCGCGGGGCGACTTTACCGTATCGTCGCCAGTCATAATATTTCCGTCCGGTGGGAAAAGGGCTAGATAACTCGACAGGTAAATTATGGGGTCTAATTTTTGTTGGTGCGCTTGAGTCAGAATGTTCCGGGTGGCATCCACGTTAATTTTCTGCAACTTTGAACGGTCTGAGAGGTCATTTGAGAAAATACCTGCGCAATGTACCAATGCATCACAACCGTCAATATACGATGCAAGCGCTGACGTATTACTGATATCTCCCTCGACAATCTCAACCAACTCAGTCGTAATATTGAACGGCTCAAGACAATGAAGCAGCTTCTCCCGACTGCGGACCAGCACCCGCACCCCCATCCCGTGGCTGACGAGTTCGGCCACTGTGTGCACGCCAACCAAACCGGTGGCACCGGTAACCAGCGTTTTTACAGGTATTGTAGTTTCTGCTTCTACCATGAATATGGCGCATCCTTCGTCTGAAATCAGGCAGCGGTTGTGGCCAAGTGCCAGCCGCACGCGTCATTTTATAGTATACATATTATGCATTATATGTATACTCACCTTATCCTCACTGCGCCTGACGATTCCCAATTACAGCGCATATAACAGAATCAAAATAACAGGAGTTTGTGTTATGGCCGACGTCAAACCCACCACTAAACCGCTTCCCGGCTACTGGTTTTCACCCAATCCCGACAAAGCGTGGGCCGAAAAATTCCTTCTTACTGTTATCCCGTTCTGGTTCGTTTACAACATGGCAATGGTACAGATGGGCTGGCTTAATACCGGCACATTCTGGAATATCATGCAGAATGTTCTGATGTGGATTCCGTATTGTGTCCTGCTACCGTGGTTTCTTCGCCGCAACAGTGGTATCCCCTGGCACCAAAGCTACTGGTTCAAATTTAATCTGTACATGTTTTGGTGGGTCGTTATCGCCACATACTTTCATACCGAATACTTTTTCGAAGTGCTTGGGTTGCGCTACCGCTTCCCAGAAGTAACTCTTTATCTAGACAGTGCGCTCGTCGGGCCTGATGAAGCAACAGCACTGGCCGGCTACCAGAAAGTACCGCCCTCTATGTATTTCAATTCCGTTGTGTTTTTCACGGTCTACCATGTTTCGGCCATTATTGTGATGCGACGCATCCGGACCCTGAGTGAGGCCTGGACTTCGGGCGCGGTTCGCACGCTGACCTGGTTTGCCATTGTCGGGCTGATCTCCCTATTCTGGGCATGGGGAGAAACCTATTTTTACTTTGTTATTGCCGACAACGACTTCTCCAACGTCTGGTATGAAGACCTAGACGCCATGCTGGTAACCGGCTCACTGTTTTATGCGCTCTATTTTGTCGTTGCCTTCCCCAACCTGTACCGCATGGACGAAGACAGCGACGGAGAGCGCTGGAGTATCGGTCGCGTATTTATCGAAGCCTCATTCGTGGGGATGATTACGCTGTTGCTGATCGACCTCGCGACGCATTTGATGGGTGGCAGCCTTTAGTTAGTCGCGATTACCCGAACGCAGACCGGCGCTGATGGTCTCTACGAGCAGGGTACGATACTTCTGCTCCCGCAGATCAATCACCGGTCGAGTCGACAGATAATTTCGCTTCACACTGAACACAACCCCCTGCAGCATATGAGCAGTATCAGCAGGCTTGATATCATCTCGTATTTCACCCGACTTGATGCCACGCCGCAAAACTTTCACTAGGGCTTTTTTTACATCGTTGAGCGTGGCTTCGGTGGCCTCCTGTCCCTGAATCAGCACCTGCTGCGCATCATCAATCATAACAGCCCGAACAAACCCGGCCTGCTCGGTATTGAGATACTTGAGCAGCCATTCCCGTATGACCTCCAGCGCAGGCGCTTTGCTAGCAGACAAGCGTCGCGAGTCTTCCTGTGCCTCTTCAAGCACTTTCCTGTTCAGCTCCAGAAGCAGCGAATCCTTCGTTGGAAAGTACTTGTATAGGGCCGCACGTGATATTCCGCTCATATCCGCTACCACAGTCATGCGGGTATCACGGTAGCCGTTCTGTAACATGCATTCAGCAGCGGCGTTCATTATCTTGTCATAGGTAGAACGTGCCGCAGGCGATGTTCCCGGTTGGACCTTTTTCAATATCCTGATTACCTTTTTATAGCTGTTGGCATGACAACATCAGGCGGCAGCCTCCGCGTCCACCCCGAAAATCGCGTTACATAGTAGGTGAAATCTACGCCCAGTGAAATCTAGCTTGCCGACCAGGTACCCCGCGATACTCACACGCACACCCAGCAGATACTAACGTAGTTCGATCTACCGCATATTAGGTAATATAAAGTTACTATTATCTAAATAGCTATTTACCACCGCAAGGGAAGCTTGGTAGGCTACACCCCATAACAACCAAAACTGCCAGTCACATCCACTACATGATGGCTCGGCGCCTATTTGCAGAACCGGTATTTTCCGCTAAGCGGGACGCCAATCAGGCCCGCAGAACCGGATTTATTAAACAACAACGTGACAAGAGACAGGAATACCCATGGACAATATCCTTGGCTACAAAGACCAGAATGTGGTTATTACGGGTGCCGCGTCCGGCATGGGCGCGGCCGCAACCGAACTGCTGATTGAAGCCGGGGCGAATGTCTATGCTCTGGACATCGGTGAAGTCAGCGCTCCGGTCACCAAGGCACTCAGGGTCAATATCATGGATAAGGCATCGATTGATGCAGCGCTGCTGGAGCTGCCCGATTCTATATACGGGCTGTTCAATTGCGCCGGGGTTCCTCATCCCCCCACACCGGCCTACGAGACGATCATGATCAATTTCGTCGGGCTGCGCTACCTGACAGAACAGCTGCTGCCACGCATAGCGCAGGGGGGAGGTATCGCATCAATTGCCTCTACCGCTGGCATGGGGTGGCGCGCCAACCTGGACACCGTGAAGTCCTTCCTGGCACTGGAATCCTTCGAAGCCGCCTCCGACTGGCTAAAAGCCGAGAACGAACTCGGCGAAGCCGACGCCTATGGCTTTTCCAAGCAATGCATTATCGTTTATACCATGCAGATGGCTGGTGAGCTGGCAAAACAACACAAGCGCATCAACTGCATCGCACCATCCCCGACACAGTCAGCCTTTATGGATAACCTCAATTCTGCCGGTGTAGGCAAGGACGTGACCAGCTTGTTCTGCCCAAGCAACGGCGACTTTGCTACCGGTACAGACATGGGGCATGCGCTGGTGGCAATCAACAGCAAACTTGCCGGCTTTATCAGCGGCTGCAATATTCCAGTTGATTACGGCTACTGCGCGGAAATCACGATGGAGCAGCGGGACAACCTGCTCGGCATTTCACTCTGATTCACTCCCCACTATCGACACAAAACGGTGATCCCTAGGTCAGATTGCCGTTTTGTTCGAGTTTTCCGTTTTACGACCGACAGGCTTTGACCTCCTCCCCTCCGCATGGCGAAGGGGATTCCCTAAACCCATTACAGGCTTAAGCCCAGGGCGGCACTAGGCCGCTACCTTTCCTCCAGCGAGACGTCCGAGTCCAGACGCGAGAATGTTCTTCGATGCGTTACCATCGCGCTGATGCGTGACTCCACACTCACAGCAAGTCCATTCTCTTATTCGCAAATCTTCCTGACCACTAGGGCCAGTGCGCTTGTTACAGTCGCTACAGGTTACGGTGGAGTGTGCTTCGTTGACTACTTCAAAAACCACGCCTGCCATAGTGCACTTGTACTCCAGCATGGTTTTGAGTTGGCCCCAGCCTGCATCCAAAACAGATTTCGCCAGTTTGGTTTTTACTAGGCCGGTGCTCGATACGTTGCCAACGAAAATAGCCGCATTTTCATTTACTAATTTGCGGCTGTATTTATGTTGTCCATCTTTTCTACAGTTTTTGATTTTTGCGTGAATTGCCCTAACGCGCTTCGTCTTTCTTGCACGTTGAGCATTGCCTAATTTTTCTTCAAGCTTCCTGTATTCGCGCCCAACAAGAACATGCCCGCTTGAGTCCGTTGCAGCTTTTTTGCAACCCAAATCGATTCCGGTTGCCGATTTTCCCTCGCTTCTTTCAAACTCAGCATCAACAACGACATTGAAATACCAGCGCCCTCGTGCATCTTCGGAAAAGCAAGCAGTCCTAAATTTATACTGGCTCAGGCCGTAACTATCAAAAACCTTGTAGTGATTACCGTTAAAGTAGACTTGTCCGCTTTTCCATGATGCAGCACCGGTGTTAATTGGAATCCAGCCAAGACTTCTTTTTGCGCCTCTTGAGTTGCGCCACCTGAGCCTTGCCTTTTTGGCCTTGATCCTGCATTTAACATATTCAGCAGCAATACATTGCAGGGTTTGGCTATGTAGACCAAGCTCTTTTCCGGCGCCAGCAGTGTAAGGGTGGAAATCGTATTTTGAAAGAAAATTTCCACGCTCACGAATTGAGCGATGACTTAAATCATTTATGTAATTCCAAACGAAATTCACTGCGTTAGCCTGCCGGATCAACGCTTTTGCGTGCCGATCTTTAACTCTCACTGACAGTGTTTTCGTTAGCTTAGCCATACTGTATGTTTACACAGCAATTTGTTTGGAGCAAGTATTCTACAGGGGCTGGCTGCGCCAGCCGCGCTCTACATCCCCAACGCATGGCGACGGGGTTTTACGTGCAAAATTTGATAAAATGTCAGGGCTTTTTTTAACGTGCGAAGTGTTTTTTGATCCGGATGACACGACCAATAGTAGTTTGTATCTGTTTCGCGAAACGCTCGCGATCGCTGATGTAGACACGCACATCAAGCGACTGATGGAATCGGGATTGTGGACACCCAATAGCGTTGCCTGCGTCCGCGACGAACAGCGCCAGACTTATGCAGATCAACTTGAATCTATTGACGTAGTGGATCTTGGTCCCGGCATAAAAGCCGGGCGGTTTAATCATCCTGCCTACCCGTCCAATGCCGATCGCTGGCATGACTGGCTGGATTGTCTGAAATAGCATTACAGCACTTGCCGTCCAAGCGCTGAGTTTGGCAAAGCAGCTCACCCCTATACGTCGTCTGAAGAGTATGTCCGCGGGCCGCTTTGCTCTACCGCAGACCGTCAGGGTGTTTTTTCGCAAGTAATGACGGCATTGCGCAACTCATAGCCCTTCACCTGATCATTCCAGCCAATATCTGGCTCACGCTCCAGTTTCAGACCGGGGACCTGAAACAGCATCGTCAGAAAAATACGTGTCTCATGCAGCGCAACCTGCCAGCCAGGACAGGCGTGCGGCCCATCCCCAAAGCTCATGTACCGACCAGTTTCTTTAAGACGTTTTGCACGATCTGGGTCTACCGCAAAAGGGCACTCGCCGACCAAAGCCTCATCTGTATTCGAGGCACGAATATCAATGCCATACTTCTCACCGGGTGGCAGCGGCTTGTCTGCAACGCCGTCGACTTCCTCCGCGACTCGGCGATGAATCATCGCGGCAACCGGTTCCAACCTCAGAATTTCCATCAGAACGGCCAGCTGATCCTGTGAGTCACCAGCGAGAAAACGCTTTCGAAGGTCGAGATCTTCAAACAAGTACCATGCAGCCATCACAATAAATTCGCGGGTTGTGATCATGCCGGCTGTACCATAAGTCAAACAGTCCACAATGATTGCCGTATTGGTATATCCTTCATCTATAAAGAAGGTGATCGCATCGTCTTTAGGGTGCTGCTTACGCGCCTCAATCGCCGGACGCACATCAAACCAAAAGAAAATCCCCGTGTGGAACGCCCGACGTAAATTCAACCAGAATATGGACAACGGATTATTGCTGGCCTTGGAAATGCTCGCGCTCAGCACATTCTGAATGCGTTTTGCGCGACCGCGCTGGTCGCTCTCGGTAAGCCCTATAATTTCACCCACAACCTCAATTGCCAGATCAAAGCTAATATCCTCCAAAACGCCGCGGCCTTGTGCCTGGAAAGCATCCAGCAACTCGCGGGATTTCTGCTCCATTACCTTGTAGTGCTGATCTGAGATCGCCTTGGGCGAGAGAAATCTCAGCGTTTTGCGCCGCTTCTTGGCATGTTCTTCCCCGTCGAGAAAGAATACCGGCATTTGCTCGGGGTTCTTATATTTGAGCATGTCGGCGCCAGCACCTGCCTGGGTGGCTGTCTTGTTACGCAGAATCATTCTGGCCAGAAGCGGATTCTTGACCCAGTGGGCGCCTTCGTCTGGGTGTGTGTTGGCCAGAGCCAGAGGCGCAGATTTTCGACGATCGACATTGTCATGTATGGGGCAGCCCGTGCCGGCAGCTTGGTTCATAGTCTTCACCTTGGTTTACGATTCAGATGTGGCGCCAATATTTAATGTCATTGTACTGTCATCAATATAAAAGTACACCACTTTGCGCCCCAGCTCACACCGCGCAACACTTTCAAGCACACCCTCCAAGTTATTGAACTAGCTGTATTTTTACGCAACTCTGCCAGTGCGCTGAGCTCAGATCTTCATTACAATGCGCTAATGCACACAGCCCCCACGCAACATCCTGGCCTGCTGGCCTGTCCTGAATGCGATCTCTTATTGCAGAACCAGCCACGCGCCGACGATAAGGAGGGACATTGCCCTCGCTGCAATGCGCTGTTGTGGGGCGTGGGCAAACACTCCAGCGATATCGTGTTATGCGCAGCCCTCAGCGGTCTTATCCTATTTATACCGGCCATCACCCTACCGATTCTCAAACTGACAATGGTTGGGCAAAAAGGCAGCAATTCTCTACTCGGTGGTATCGGCCGGTTGTGGACAGAAGGGGAGCAGATGCTGGCACTGCTGGTGCTACTGTGCTCTATAGTCGCGCCGCTGCTACACCTACTGTGTGTATTCGCCATCAGCCTGTGGCAGCGGCAGCGGCGCTTTCCCAGCAATTTTCCCCAGTGGATGAAGTGGCACCGCTGGATGCAGGGCTGGAGCATGCTTGAGGTCTACGCCATGGGTATCATCGTGGCCTATGTAAAGATGATAGACGACGGTGAGGTCGTTATCGGCAGCGGTAGCTGGTGCTTTGCTCTATTGTTGTTAACTGTCATTGTTTGCAACCAGTATTTCCGCGAAGAACAAGCCTGGCAGCAGTGGGAACAGGAGTCCAGCGCATGACTGACACTGCCCGTGCCCATGGCATTGCCCGCTGCGGCATGTGCGGCAAACTCTGTCACCTGCCCGCAAGCCGAAAGCGCCACCAAACACACTGCCCACGGTGCGATAACCCGGTGACCATGCGCAAACCCCGGAGCTTGGAAACGAGTTGGGCCTATACGCTGGCCGCTATCGGACTCTTAATACCGGCCAATGTTCTACCCATTCTTACCGTAGTGAGCTTTGGCCAAGGCGACCCGGACACCATCATGTCTGGCGTAATCGCTCTCTGGGAAGCGGATTTACGCGCCATTGCAATGATCGTATTTATCGCGAGTATTGCAGTGCCGGTAGCAAAACTGGTCATTCTCGTTATTCTTATGCTGGTGGTCCAGTGGCGCTTGTCACTCAGCAAATTTCAATGCACCGTGCTATACCGTTTTATCCACTTTATAGGACGTTGGTCGATGCTGGATCTCTTTATGATTTCCATCCTGGTTACCCTCGTACATCTGGGAAATATCGCCAACGTGGAAAGCGGGCCGGCAGCAGTAGCTTTCGGCGCAGTCGTGGTATTGACCATGCTTGCCGCCAGCAGTTTTGACCCACGCCTACTTTGGGACCTGGAACATGAATGAAACCAACCTGCCGTCTGCCACCGAAAAGCCCAAGAAAGGCATTTCCGCGATCTGGCTTTTGCCGCTCATCGCCGTCGCCCTCTCCGGCTGGTTAATGTATAAAAACCTGATTGAGCATGGCCTGGAAGTTACCGTTTCTTTTAACAATGGCAGCGGCATTACCGTAGGCAAAACGCCCGTCGTGTATCAGGGCATCAATGTGGGCGAGGTAACCAATCTGCAGCTCGACGATGATCTGAAAGGCGTTACGGTAACTCTCGAGCTCAGCCGCCAAATTGAACCGCTGATTCGGGAAAAAACGCAGTTCTGGCTGGTACAACCACAGATTTCCCTCTCGGGCGTATCTGGCTTGGACACCCTCGTTGAAGGTAACTACATAAGCTTCAAGCCGGGCGACGGCAAACCCGCCAGTAACTTTGAGGCTTTGCTCGGGCCGCCACCACTGGCTCGCACCATGCCTGGCCTACGCCTGCGTCTGGAAGCTGACAGCCTTGGCTCATTAGCCGTGGGAGCTCCACTGCTTTACCAGCAGATTGACGTTGGCGACATCGAAGGCTTCCAGCTAACCGACCACGGCGTGGAAATCGTCGCCCGGGTTGATCCGGTCTACAGTCACCTGATAAATCGAAGTTCCCGTTTCTGGCGGCAAAGTGGCATCAAAGTGAATGCAGGTCTACAAGGCGTCGAGGTCGATGTAGGCTCCTTTGCCAGTATTCTTGTAGGCGGCGTCGTAATTGACACACCGGATAAAAACGCTGAACCCATCGAGGATGACGCGACCTTCACGCTTTTCGCAACCAAAGAAAAAGCAGCGGGCAGTCGCGTCATTACTGTGTACTTTCAGAACCCTGACGGCCTGGATAGCGGCAGCAAAGTTCGCTTGAACAGCATGGATGTAGGGCGGGTACTCAACTGGCATTTTGTTGACAACTTCCCGGCGAAAGGTGCAGAAGTTCGCTTGGAGATAAAAGCTCCCTACAATACCTACCTGAATGCCGACACCCAATTCTGGATAGTAAAACCCGAAGTCTCTACCGAAGGTATACGAGGCATTGATGCGCTTATTGGTGGACCCTACGTCGCTATGAAGGTAGCGGGAGAGGGTGGCAGTCCTCAAAAGCGCTACACCGGGTTAGCCAAACCGCCAGAACAAAAAATCCAGGATCCGGGACTACGTGTCACATTGCGCAGTGAGGAACCTGGTTCCATTAGCGTTGGCAGTAAAGTTTTCTATCGCAAAATTGCCGTCGGCCAGGTAGAGCATGTTGAGCTCGACCCACGCGGCGTCAATATCGGCGTCTTCATCCACCAGCGCTACGCGCACCTCCTGCAACGTCACTCGCTATTCTGGAATGCCAGCGGCATCTCAATCAGCGGCAACCTGGGTGGTTTTGATATCGCGACTGAATCTCTCTCCACCATCGTTGCCGGTGGTATCGCTTTTCGTACACCGGAGATAGCCAATCCCCAAGCCGCATGGGAAGGCCTGAAATACACGCTGCACACAAACTATGAAAGCACCCTGGTCGACGACTCACTGGATATCAGCTTGCATTTCAACTCTGGTAGCGGCCTGAACAAAGGGACTGAGCTGAAATATCAAGGCATCAAGGTAGGGGAAGTGTACGCCGTCGAGCTGGACGAAAATCTGCACGGGGTAAACGTCAAGGCGCGATTGTCGCCTTCAGCCAAGGGGTTGGCCCGCAGCGGCAGCGAATTCTGGCTGGTAAAACCACAGCTCGGACTTGTTGGCACGCGCAACCTAGAAACACTGGTTACAGGCAGTTATATCATCGTGCGGCCAGGGGAGGGTAAACCAAAACGTCATTTTGTCGCGCTGGACAGTCAACCGGCACTACGCAAACCCGAAACCGGACTGAACCTGATATTAACGGCGTCGCAACGCGGCTCAATCAAAGCCGGCAACAAGGTGTTTTACCGAGACATTCCGGTGGGCGAGGTCTTCGACTTTGAGTTGGCACCAGATTCAACCAAAACGCTGATTCACATAAATATACATCCACGATATACCGCGCTTATCCGTCGCGGCACCCGCTTCTGGAATGCCAGTGGCGTGGCCGTGAATGTCGGTTTGTTCAGTGGCGCCAATATCCGCAGTAAATCCATTGAATCACTGCTTGAGGGTGGGATCGCTTTTGCCACGCCCGAGGAGGCCGTCAAGGAACCCATTGTTCCCGCAGGCACCGTGTTCAGACTGAATGATTCTGTTGAGTCGCGCTGGCTGGAGTGGGCGCCGAAGATTGCTTTACCGCAGGCTGCTCGCTGAGCGGCCTTCGAAACCAGAAACTATCAGACCCGACCGCCATAAACATCAGGGCGAAACGTTTCGGGAGTTTATCGTACCGACCGACCTAGCGAGTTCTAGCGACCGCTCTCGAATGGCTGTCGTCTGGGTCCTTTTCGGATCGGCTTTCCTGCTGGGATAGCCGCCGGCTCAGTCTCCTGCTGAGCCGAGCTCCTTGCACTCTCTTGGGCGGCGTGCTCGCTCTCTACTAGATTAGTATGCAAACGTTCCTGTTCGACTTGTTCCTGCTCGACTTGTTCCTGTTCGACTCGTTCCGGTTTGACTTGTTCCGGTTCGATCTTTGCCTGTGCTGCCTGCTCAAACTCCGGCTTTTGAAGATACGGTTCAAGAATCGGCGCTAAGCCCTTTAATACCTGAGCCGGCAAAGCTGATGTGAATTTGAAATCCTTTGCTTCACTGCCGGGCACAAAGGCCGTCAGCGTGCCGAAGTGGTTATCACCAATATAGAACACCAGCGTGGCGGTGCGGCTTAGCGCGCGGGATTTATGCTTTACCCCGGCGGACGTTGTCACCAGGCGATTATCACCGGTACCGGTTTTACCGCCTGAGACGCGGGCCGTTCCATCGATATGACGAAATACGCCCTGCAAACGTCGGCCAGTGCCCTTGTTGACTACGTCGGCCAACGCAACTTTTAAAGCATGAGCAACTTCCGGCCGCATTACTTGGGTTGGCGTCGGAGGAACATAGGTCAGGCTCACTTCGTAAGGAGTGTCCTCGGCGAACTGCAGCCTATTGACCCGATAAGTCGGCAAGCGCTTGCCATCATTGAGAATAATACCCATCAGTTCCGCCAGCGCTGCAGGCCGGTCACCTGAACTTCCCAGCGCACTCGCCAACGACGGTACTAATTGATCGAAGGGATAACCCAACTGCTTCCAGCGTCGATGGATTTCTGTAAACGCCTCCAGTTCCAACATGGTACGTACTCGGCTGTCTCGAGCATTCTTGGCCTTGGTACGCATTAGCCAATTATATACTTGCTGCCGTTGTTCCTTGCTTTCGTCCAGCAGGGTCTTAAAGGTTGCCCCCTCATTATTCTCAAGATAACCCAGCAGCCAAAGCTCCAGAGGATGCACCTTGGCCAGATAACCCTGATCTTGCAGGCTATAGGCATCCGCCGAATACTGTTTGTACAGGCGCTCAACTTGCGCATCCGATACGTCGGTCTGCGGCATACGTTCACTCAGAAAGGCTGCCAGATCCGTCGCGCTGCCTTCTGGAAACAGGTATCGATACACGACTGACAAGCGGACCGGCGTCGGCTGAATACCGGCAAGAAAGGTATCCAGGCGTTCCTGGCTAGGCTTACCCTGATACTTTACCCAGAAGCGCCAAAGAAAGACCGAACCTTCCCGGTCGATAAATCGCGTCAGCATTTCTTTGCGACGAGTGTCGCTGTCGTCTTTAAGCACCCGATCTACATCATTCCATTGCAAATAAGTGATGTAATTGGCTATATCGCGAAGCATTCGGACAAAAGGCAGGTTGACTGAATCCTGCAATGCTTCGCGGACCGTGGGCGCCCGCGCATTGTCTTCAGGTTTGAAGTTGCCGAAAGTATGGCGTCCGCCGCCGGTAAAAAATCCTTCCGCCGGACTCGCAGAATAACGCCGCTCAAGAGCGCCCTCCAAAAGCGACGACAAGCTCAGTTCAGGCGTTGCAATCAACTGCTCTAGTACCCAGCGCGACAGTGCGTCGCGGCCGGGATCTCTCATTAACATCAATTGCTCGGTAGCTGCACCGGCAAAGCGCTGATGCAGTTCGGCTATAACCTCCAGATAGGTAGCAAGCACCCGAAGTTTAGCGGTAGAGCCTAATTCCAGTTTACTACCTTCATTTATATCGAAGGGTATATCTGTGTTATCGGTCTGTACGCGCACCCGGTTGCGATCCCCTGAACGCTCAAACAGGGTAAAGCTGTACCGCAGCTCTGTGCTCTGTCCAGGTCGCAGCAGGTATTCCCCAACCAGGCCATTTTGTCGTGCAACCGACTCGTCCCGCAGATTGCGCAAATGCGCGGTAATCTTTTGCTGTAGGTCTTTATCCAGGGTTGTAAAGACATTCAGATCCAAACGATCTAGTGCGTAGAGAGGTATGCCGAGCTGGGATACCAAGCGGTTACGAATTGCGTTCGCCCCTTTGTTGGTCTCGTTGACCTGCGCGGCCGGTGCCATTCGGAAATTCCGAAAGACCAATGGCTGGGCCAGGGCATCTTCCATAAGTTCGAGTCCAATCACACCCTTGCGACCGAGCAATCGCAAGTGGGCATCGGTAAGCTGGTTCAAGTCGTCCCGGTTCTGAAGCAAATAATATGTGGGACGGCGTTGGGCTATCATTAGCGCCATCACCTGACGCAACGCCAAACCTTGCCCCTCAAGCACCTCCGACTCCGGGTCGACAGACATCAGCAGATCATTCGTTCGATCAAAGTCAGCACCAAACCAAACATGCAGTCCGTCTCCCAGACCATTGACCTCGCCAAAGCCGGGAGCCGCCGCGAGTGGTACCGTATTGAGATAATCCAGCACCAATTGGCGTCTGGCGGGATAGGTATCTATTCCCTGCTGATACACTCGAACACTGGCGGACGCTATCTGACGGAGCTTCTCGGAGATCGACGTAGTAAGGCCATCCTCTGAGTGGCGAAACTTTTCAATCTGTGTCGCTAGTGTACTTCCACCGGCAGCGGGTGTATCGACGTTCATCGCGTCACCCACCTTGAATATCGCCGCCTTTAGGAAACGCCCCCAATCGACCACCGGGTTTGCTTGAGTGTGTTTTTCTTTAAGCAAATATCGGTTTTCGATATACAGTAATGACTGTGTCACCGGATTGGGTATTTGTTCGAAGTCATCATAACCACGTCGCGGATATCTATACTGAAACAGGGCTTGCTGTTGCTCATCGATGATTGTCAGACCGGCACGTGATTTTTCGCGGAATGGCGGAAACAACCCGGACTGGGCATAACGCAGTAACGCCGGCGAGAAGACAGCCTGTTCTTCAACCCGCATGCCCCCGCCATCTTGTAACCTCCCAATCATTCGCGGCAAGCGGATGTATCCCAAGCGGTCGTCAAATGGCCCCTCATGGGGATAGAGCACGGCGTCGGTTGGCCCTGGTTCAACTTTATAACTTAAGGTACTGGCAAAGCGTGTCAGCCAGCGGGCTTGTAGCGTGGATGTCTCCGCTTCGTACACGATGGCTATAAGAAGGGCAAAGGGCAGGGCGATTAACAGCAGTGCAATCCACCGAGCCCTAAGCCGTTTGGGAGGGTTAGCTGCTGGATGGCAAGCGGAATTCACAGGGTCTTCGAATTTCCTGTTGCGTTGCTTGGTTTGACCGTAAGGATTTTTTGCCACGAGATAACCGGAATAAAGTTGAAAGTGTGCCCAAGAGGCCTTCGGGGGGTCGCTTAGGCTTCGCCGTGAAGGTCTGGGGATAAGAGGCGCGGTCTGAGCTGACGCTCTCTAGAAAAATATTTTGGCGGAGAGGGCTTTTACCTGCTCTTTCTGGCGCGAAATTATACTAGAATCGCTTTCGCAAAAGTAGCTAGTTGCAGTGTTAAACGCGTCCAGCAGCAGAGTATAACGTGTGAACTCCCGACTCCTTATTATTATAATCAGCCTGGCCCTTGGCTCTGGCATACCCACTACAGTGCTCGCAATTCCAAGTACACCGCCTGCACGTGACCCGTCGCTATTAGAGCTGGCTTCGGTTAAAGCCATGGTTGTAGACACTCAAACCAATGAGGTGATCTACGCTTTCAATCCCGATACGGTCGTAGCCATTGCATCCATTACCAAGCTAATGACAGCGATGATCGTGCTGGATGAGGGCGATCCACTCGACGAAATGATTTCGGTCAAAATTGACCAGACAAGCGAACTCAACAATGTGTTTTCACGCCTACGTATTGGCAGTGTCGCCTCCCGACGCACGCTCTTACTCCTGGCGTTAATGTCATCAGAAAACCGAGCTACCGCGTCGCTAGCCCATCATCACAGCGGCGGATACGCTGCTTTCATCACCAAAATGAACGCTAAAGCGGCGAGCCTGGGCATGAAAAACACGCGCTTTGTCGAACCCACCGGGCTTTCTGAGCGCAATGTCTCCACCGCGCGAGACCTAACCTTGTTGGTACAAGCTGCGGCCCGCTATCCCCTCATTAACCAGCTCAGCACAACGCCGAAAAAAGACATACAATTCAAAAAACCGAGCTACACACTGGCGTTTTACAATACCAACCCGCTGGTACTCAATGAACATTGGAATATTCAGCTTACAAAGACCGGGTTCATTAACGTAGCCGGGCGCTGTTTGGTGATGTTAACCAATATCAATGACCGCCCGCTGGCCGTGGTATTGCTAGATTCTTTTGGAAAACGGTCGCCAGTGGGCGACGCAAGCCGAATTAAGCAATGGCTAGAAACGGGGCGCGGCATGCATGTACCCCCAGCCGCAAAGGCATACCACCAACGAAAGGTGAGTGAGATATAGCCATTATCAGCATTAGTTCGTTGGCGAATACCAAATGGACGAGCTAATCGCACGCTCTTGAATCACGGCTGGCTGCATAGGGGGTATCCCCAGCCTAACCGCATCATACGTTGACCAGCGTGGGGTAGGTATTTCAAGTACCCGGGCGTAATAAAAGGCATTCTGCGTGGGGTCAAATTCCGGGTCCCGCCAAAACCCGGTCAAACTCGAGGCGCCAATGGTGTTTTTGTAGCTTGCCGATGCCAGGTCAACCGTAGAGCCGATTGGCGGAAGTTTGCCAATCGATCCGGTGTCCGCTTTTCTACTCGCAGCGGCAATATCAAAAATCTTTTCGTGGCTACTTCCGTTCTCGTCAACCCAGCCCTTTACGATCTGAATTCTATCCAGGTTTGCTCCCAGCTCGTCCTTCAATGCTGCCACGACAAAAGTGGGTGGAGTTGGGCCGGTATGCGGCGGTAGCAGACTACCCATGGGAACGCCCATTTCGTAAGCCGAAGTGACCCACGACGGGTCATCCAGCAACGACCGCTTGAAATGCCAACCGCCAAACATCCGAAGTTTTATCCGCGGACCCGAGGTTGCGTATGTTTCTCGTCGCCGCAATGCATCAAACAAAGCTTCGCGCGTATTTTCCAACGCCCAAACACCCGCCAAGCCCCCGGATGACCAGCTGGTCACAGGGTTTACGCCATCTGGCAGCAGCAAAGCCTTACCCGTGCGCAACCCCGCACTACCGTCCATCATTGGCAATTTGCCAGTGTAATCATTCTCATCTGCAGGTGAACTCGCGTTGTGACTGTCGCTAGCTCCTATCACACCAATGCGATAGGGGTTAAAGCCCTCCTGGCTAGAAAACACCAAGCCCTTTCGCAACGCGTCCCGCAAGTAACTACCGGTTACCGTTTGCAGTGAGGTTTTTTCGCCCGGCTGCATTTGCGCAACCCCGTATTCGGCAAATTCATCGAGAGGAGACAGCAGCGGATGTGTTTCAGACGCTCCCTTGATCTGCAGGATTTCGCTTACTGGTTCAAAATGTGTACGCAAGTCGGCGTAGTTTTTATTCAGCTTGTTGCCGTTACTGTCTTGGGTGGGATACATGTTCCCACGACTAACATTTGCATTATGCGGTATCGCGATCGCTACGTTACCCTTAGCTTCTTCCTTCTTCAGGAACTCCCAAAGATCCTCAGGGCGGGAACTATCAATAGAGCTGAATGGCAGATCCGACACGTCGCTTCCGCGATAAATCACGTTACGGTGAATATGGGTCGCGATATCACCGACCGAAGCGGACCATTCATACCCTACAAACGTAGTGAAGCGATGAGGTTGGTAGTGGCGCTCAGCCGCATCGATAGTCTCCTGCCAGGCCGAGCGGTTAGTCGCTACATTCAGTTGATCCATCCCGGCCCCAAATCCATTCGATCGAATAGTTAAGGTCGTTTTTAGCCAAGCCCACGTAATACTCAAAGGATTGCCGTCGAGCAATATCTGGCGAAGTGATTTGCGAGACGTTGGCATATCTACCCGTTCAGCCATTGCCTGCCCCAGATACTCAGAGTGATCAGTTACTGCTGCGAAATCCAGAGGCCTGGCGATCTGAATGGGGTATCCCGCCGCGTGCTGCAAAGTGTGGCCTTTAGCAAAACGGTACGCGTCGTCTGGTCGCGACCGCACGCCCATCACGTATGCATCGGTGGATAATCCGGTATGAATATGCAAGTCGCCAAAATAGAGATTACGATCTGAATTTTGCTGTGTTTGAGGAAGCTCTACCTCGGCGAGTTGCGCGGGCTCTCGATATTCGGGAAATAAACTGGGGTCATCTACCGCGCCACAAGCCGCCAGGCTGGCGAGTAGAAAAATAAAGATAAAGCAGCGGTGACATTTTCTCATATGAAGCTCTCTTAGAATTATTAGGCCCAGCACCGCATGGTACAAAGTCTGATCTACTCGATCACAGGCCGGGCTTTACCACAGCCAAGCAATTATGACGCTCGGAGGCTAGCGGCGCCTATACCGTATTTAGTGAAGTATAGAAAAGACCGACTGAAATCGGCATTACATCGTCGTTAAAACCGTGAGGATCTTGCCAATCGAAGGCATTCCAACATTGTATACCAAATATTAATCTTTCCAGCGTAGGCTGAAGCACTGTAAACCCCATATGAACTTGTGCCAGCACTATGCCCGTGGTAAAACTAGTAACATTTCACGGGAAATGTTTTTCGCAGCCAGCCGCCCTGAGCGCCAATGTGCTATTGCAGCGTTGTGGACGACAGCCAATCCCGAAATGCAGGTTCTTCACCATTATCGGACATCACATGACAGAAAAAATGATTGAATCCGTCGATCTTCTCGTTATTGGCTCTGGCGCAGGAGCCATGACAGCCGCGTTGCGTGCCGCCCATGCAGGTCTTAGTGTCTTGATTGTGGAAAAGTCGAGTAAATACGGCGGCACCTCCGCTACCTCTGGCGGAGGGTTGTGGATTCCCTGCAACCACCTGATGTCTTCGGTCGGAATTGATGACTCTCGCGAAAAGGCGCTCACTTACCTGCGAGAACTATGTGGGAATGACGTCACACCCGAGAACATTGAGGCCTTCATCGACAACGCACCAAAGATGCTGCAGTGGCTAGAAAAGAACAGCCACGTGCGCTACATGGCGATGGAGCACTACGCCGATTACTACCAGGAACTAGAGGGCGCGGCCCCTGGCGGCCGCTCGATCGACCCGCTTCCATATAGTGCAAAAGCGCTCGGCGACGATTTCCTGAACCTACAAGATAATCATGTACAGACGAAAGTCATGGGCATGATGGGCTACACCAATATCGAAGGTGCAATATTGCTTAGTAAGTCACCGGGTTGGTTCAAATTGGTACTGAAGCTTGCCTTTGAATACTTTGCCGATATACCGGGGCGACTCAAATCCCGTAAATCGCGACGCCTCACCATGGGAAATGCCTTGATAGGGCGCCTGCGTCGCTCGTTGATGGATAAAAATGTTCCGCTTTGGCTCAATAGCCCAGCCAAAAAAATACTGGTTGAAAACGGCAAAGTAAGTGGAGCACTCATAGAACGCAATAACCAGCTGGTCAAGGTAAACGCCAAGGCCACAATATTGGGTAGCGGCGGTTTTGAACACAACCAGGCACTGCGCGAGAAATATCTGCCAAAACCCACGAACGCCAACTGGTCATCTGCCAGCCCGGCCAATACCGGGGATATGCTGCTCGCCGGACTGGAAATCGGTGCGGCGACTCACCTGATGGACGAAGCCTGGTGGGGGCCTAGCATCACACTGCCGGGCGAAGACCGTTCCCGCCAGCTATTTACCGAGCGCTCCATGCCGGGCAGCATTATGGTAAACCGGGCAGGGAAGCGTTTTTTCAACGAATCCGTAGCCTACACAACAGCCGTGCAGGCGATGCAGAAAGAGGGGAATACTCCGGCTTACGTCATTTTCGACAGCCGCTATAAACGCGAGTACCCCTTTGGCCCCCTGTTGCCAGACACCATGCATCTGAACTGGATGCAACCACCGCGGTTTAAACAGATATTAACCAAAGCTCGCGATATCGAAGAGCTGGCTAGCACCATTGGAATTGACAAGTCCGGCTTGCGAAAGACAGTCGATCGCTTTAATCAGTTTGCCGCCAATGGCAAAGACGAAGACTTTCATCGAGGCGAAAATGCCTACGACTTACTCTACGGCGATGTTCGTATCTCACCAAACCCATGCCTGGCTCCAATAGAGGAAGGCCCGTTCTACGCAATGGAAGTCTATCCGGGCGATATAGGCACGAAAGGGGGCTTATTGACTAATGATAAGGCTCAAGTATTGAATACCGAAGCTGCCCCTATCACCGGGCTCTACGCTATTGGCAATACCGCAGCCTCTGTGACCGGCCGCTACTATCCTGGCGCGGGCGCGACCCTTGGGCCAGCTATGACCTTCGGTTTTGTAGCCGCTGAACACGCAGCCAGTGAAATGAGCGAGTCGTAACGATTAACACCATCCGATTACGGCATTCGATTCTGGACAATCAGCGAATTGCTGCTCAGAACCAGCCTGCGTCGAAATCGTTGTTATTCGACTCTCGTTTGATACTATCTAAATAGCAACAATACATAAAAAACACAGACCTTCAAACACAAGGCTATAGCCAGACCACAATTCCCCTCAAAAAAATGGGTTGAGAAGCCTTATAGGAGTCCGGATTAGGAAACGCTCGGCAGCCTGATCAAGGGCTCTTCAGACGATGTTTCGGTGTATACTATTATTTTGCCTAAAGAGGCTTGCTAAACCGTGGCTTTGTATAACCTTCGCGTCAATGAACTCCGCTTGTTTGCCAGACACACAGGCTGCATCAACTGGCAATCTTTGCTACGAAAACGAGCGTTGTGCGTTGTTTTATTTCTATGGACTCCGCTGGCTTTCGGTGAGGATATTTCCGGCGTCTGGAAATCGGCTGAGGCTCCGGTTTGGGTGGAAATATCGCTTGCAGAGGGCAGGGCCATCGTCGTTCGTAATGATAAACATCCGGAACGCGTAGGACGAACCCTTCTAAGAAACCTTAAAAGGGCTAATGCAGCTAAGTTGTCCTGGCAGGGACAGCTTTATGTTGAGATGAAGGGTGACTTTATTGATGTCGACGTGTCGTTACCCGAAGTCGGTCGCATGGTTACGACAGGAAAACTGGGCTTTTTCAGCAAGAGCATGGCTTGGCAGCGAGCTGACAAGTCAGCGATAACGGCCAATAAACCGAATGAGGGCGCTTCGCCGTAACATAACACCTGATCGTTGAGACTGGATACCATACGATGAATCAAAGTTACGCACCTAAAACTGAACACTTGCTCAGTACGATCGGTGATGGGGTGCTGACGATTTCGTTTAATCGCCCTGAGGCGATGAATGCTTTACGTCCGGAAATGCTCAGCGGTCTCGCTGAACTGGTCGGACAAGCCAGTGAAGACCAATCGGTATCGGTTATCGTGCTGCAGGGAACAGGTCGCGCATTTTCTGCAGGCGTAGACCTCAAAGTGTTACAGGATATTGAACCCGCTTACGGCCGTATCGGTGATCTCTTTGACAGGCCGGCAAAACAAGCCTATGCGGCTATCCGCAACTGCAATGTGCCTGTTATCGCCAAAGTCCATGGAGCGTGCTTTACTGGAGCGCTGGAATTGGCCTTACATTGTGACTTCATCTATACAACCGATACCACAAAATTCGGCGATACCCATGTGCGATTTGGATTGCGCCCAACCTGGGGTATGTCACAAACGCTTTCTCAGGCTATTGGCATTCGTAAAGCGAAAGAGCTTTCCTATACCGCGCGCGTGGTAAAAGGTCAGGAAGCCGAGCAACTTGGCATTGCCAATAAGTGTGTAGCGGGATACGAAGAGCTGGATGCGTTGGTAGCACAGCGGGCGGCGGAGATTGCCGGTAATTCGCGCGCAGCTGTTGCGGCCATGAAGGATTTGTATCGTATTGCTCAGCAAAGTCACCCGATTGAAGACGCACTCGAAAAAGAGCTGGCGATCGAGTACACCGATATTCTTGATACCACAGCGCGGTTAGCAGAATTTCGATAGCTGAGCACCGAGTCGAGACCGGCCGAGCACGTTTATCTTCGCCTTCTCCGTATATAGTCGTTAAGGTGTGTTCGACTACACACGTGAGTGGCTGTCTTTCAGAGTCACAATATACTCCGCTCGAACACATAACTCCGGTAATTCGCTGCGAAGCGCGAGTTATCAGCGCGACCCCGTGTGGGCATACTTAGAGCAACAGGCCCAGCGTAGGCACATTCACATCCGCCAGATCCATAACGACTTCGCGTTTCAGAATCTGATAGCCGTCGCCGGCTGTTAGCAGAACATCGCGCCGCTGGCCGGCGTAAAAGAAATCGCGCATGCCGGGGCGGGCATAAAAAAGATGAAAATTGCTTAGCACCGATAGCTGGTCATCATTCTCTTCGATGATCTCTACATTGCCAATAATCCGGCGAGTTCGCGCCGGCGGATTCTCCGCCCAGGAATTCATCTTGTAACTACGATCCACCCTCAGCCACAATACCGCGTAGTTTTCGTCTCGAAATGGCAAACCATCAGAATCGACACTTTCAAGCTCGCGATCAACGCTAATCATCGCCTCATTACCGCGCTCACGGTTATCGACCATAGGGTTAGAGCGCCCTGGCATGCTGTAGCTTATTTCAGGATGAACAAGTGCCAGCCATTGCTGATACTCCCGACCATCGAGTAAACGAGCCTCACGGTAATAAAACTGCTCAACGCTATGCTGCAATTCAGGCGTCGTCATTGCGATTGCTCCGTCCCCAATAGATCTTCACGCCAGCGTTGAAAGAAAGCGCGCGCATAGTACTCGTTGGCGCCAGTAGTCACCGTGCCCGGTAAATCCGGGTGAGTAGTTTCCTCGCCCAGCCCCAGTCCGTAATAGAACTTACGATCATCTGCAAAATCAATATTTGCGCCAATATTCTGCTGCATCCAGGCTTCAGAATCTTCCTGTTCAAGCACTCCTCCGGGACCGAAGAAAGAGGCGTGATTGTTTCTCAAGTATTTCTTTAGGTGCTCAGGGGCATCTGCGGGCACGACCGACCAAGACCAGTATTCCACTTTGTTGGGGCCACGAGGATGCGACACTTTGAAGCCGGCGTTTGACCAAAGGAAAGAAAGATTGGGGTAGACCCCATAGGTCAAACCTTTCATCTGAGCACGTATCGGCCCAACTCGTTCCTTTGCCTGAGCCTGCACACTACGGAGGTATTCTTTGAGTTCTTCGCTGCCTAGCTGACCCACCGTAGTCTCAAAACCCCACGCAAGTTTGTCGACCGGCGTATCCTCAGGCATTAGGCGAAACGACGCCCCGTGTCCCTTGATAGGTATCGCATTGAATGCATGGTTGTCGATTTCGACACCCGCTTCCGTATCTGACCCTATCAGCGAAGCATGCAGGTAGGGGCCGTGATAAACATCGCCCAACTGATTTTCAACTGGCAGTTTCCAATTGGCATCCAACACCCAGCGCTGAGGTGAACCTATGAACTCGATGCCGCCGGGAAAACGATCTATCCAGGCTCCCAAATAGAACTTCATGTCACCTAGGTAATCTTCAAGCGGCTCAATCTCCGGATTAAACGAGCCGAACACTAGCCCCCGCCAACTTTCAACTCTAGGCACTTTTTTCAGCCCGAGTTTGGACTTGTCAGGACTACATTTAACCTTTCGCTCTTGCGGAATTACGGCAAGCTCACCGCTCACCGTATAAGACCAATTGTGGTAAGGGCATACGAACCGCTTGGTGTTGCCGTGATCACTGCGACAGACCGGAAGACCCCGGTGGGTACAGCTGTTTACGGATGCGTGAATCGCGCCATCCTCACCCCGGGCGAGAATGATTGGTGTCTCGCACATATAGGCCTGAACAAAATCACCGGCCTTCTTGATTTGAGATTCGTGCCCCAAGAATAGCCACGATTTACCAAAAATAGCCCGCTTTTCAAGCTCGTAAACGGCTGAATCACTCCAAACACGGCGACTGATAAGAGAAGCATCGTCGCTTACCAGCTCTTTTATGTCTATTGTCATGCCCTTCTCCTGTAGCGCCATAAAATTATCACTGATTAATATTTATGGCAACAATACGGTGTAAGGTGAGATAATTCGGGAATACAATATGCTTTTTATGAATACCTCCTAATTTTATGACCCAGAAGACAGACAGAATTCACAGATTGACCAAAGGCGAACGCACGCGATTGAAACTCTTGGATGCTGCGGAGAAGTTATTTGCCAGCAAGGGCTATAGCAATACCAGCCTGAGGGATATCGCCGCCAATGCCGGCATCCAAGAACCCGGCATTTACAACCACTTTAAGGGAAAGGACGCTTTATATAGCGAAGTTCTAGACAGGGCACTTCAGCCGCTTGCCGATGCCATTGAAGCGACAATCGTGAATGGCGCTCCGGAGAAAGATTTGGTGACACTACCAGCAACGCTGACTGACTTGCTCGCTGAGCACCCGGCTATGCCAGCCTTGTTTCACCAAGCTCTAATCGGGAGCCCAGATGACACAGGGCATACCGTTATCACACATTGGTTAGCGAAGCTCTTTGCCCACGGTGAGAATATGTGGGCGCAAATCAGCCCTGAGAATCGTGTCGACAAGCAACGCATCACTCTGAGGATGATACTCATGTTCAACGCAGTAACAGGCTATTTTCTATCGCAGAAACTTTTGAATGGGGCTGGCGCGGGAGATATGCTGTCACCGGAAAACCTTGCGGAACAAAAAAGACTCCTTGCCAAAGTTATGCAATTGTTTATTTTGGAACTTTAAGTAGAGTGAGAGAGCTCGGTCAGGCAGCCTAAAAACCGACCTTCGGCGCTGCTACATCTTTGCTATTAATTGCAGCTTTAAACCACCTCGTAGTCACCATACTGTTCGTGTTCCGATTAATACTTTTAAGCGCCAGCCCAATCTAATCAAACGACCAACTCTGGGGCGTACAGAACCTTTGCAAATGCAATAACACTATCAGATCTTCGGATTCTACACGTCCGACAGCTATCACTGCCGGCGCATAATCGTGGGAAAGGTCAATCGCCAATCTATTTCCCTATATATTACTGGCCAGATGTTAAATCTGCCCCCAAACTTCCAAATGGTTTTTACGCTCCAGATACCCTTAAGCACAGGCGGGAAAGCGAGCCTCCCAACTTTAGAATAATCTGCGATGACGTGAGAAACCTATTGGCTAAGAAATACCTAGCAGATACCGAGCTTTCAGCTGAGGACATTGCCCATTGGCTTGGCTATACCGAAATGACAAATTTCCGCCGGGCCTTTATCCGTTGGAGTAAAATCACACCTGTCAATTTTCGCGAGACGAAGTAACCCCACTCAACAGTCGCTAGATAAGAAACGGCATCAGTTTGGGTGCGATCTCAGAGGCTACTTTAGTCTTACCAAACTTCCTTGTAAGGCCTCACATCAAGTTCAAATGACCAGGCATTGCGCGGCTGAGCGTGTAGCAACCAATACAGTTCGGCTATAGCGTCGGGATCGAGCGAGCCGTCTTCACCAAGTCGGTCAAGATACTCCGGTAGGGCTGAGCGTAAACGCTCGCCGTTAATGGCGCCGTCCACAACGACATGTGCCACGTGAACTCCCTTTGGACCATAGTCCTTTGCCAGCGCCTGAGCCATTGACCTTAAGCCTGCCTTAGCTGCTGCGAAATGTGCAAAACCAGGCCTACCACGCAATGAGGCGGATGCGCCAGTGAACAACAAGGACCCGCCATGTTTTTTGAGCCGAGGCAGCGCTTCTTTGGCGGTTAAAAACCCTGAATAGGTACAGACCCGCCAGAATTTTTCAAACTGCTCTGCCTTTAGATCCGCAAAAGAAATATGAGCATTATTTCCAACATTGAATATAACAGCACTTAGTTGTCCATATTGCTCACAGCTATTTAACGCGTGGTGGATTTGCTGGCTGTCTGTTGCATCACAAACCGCAATCGACGCCACACCACCTTGTGCTTCGATTTCTTGTTTAACAGCGTTCAGATTGTCAGCGGTTCTGCCGGCCACGCAAACGTGAAGGTTTTCGCGGGCGAATCTTCGGGCTATCGCAGCGCCTAGACCATTGCTCGCGCCCACACCGAGAATAAATGCAACCTTGTTCATAGCGGTATCCTTCCATAAAAACCGTTACCACGATTTACCATCTCGGCGTGTTAATCATGGGCATGAGGGCTTACTCCAAAAAGCCCCCAGCCGTCAGAGGTCTTCGCTCGTTTTAATAATCTCATCGGATCCAGCCGGAAGACTAAAGGCGACGCCATCTTCGCCAATCGTGTAGTTCTTAAAAATCTTGTCAGCACCATTAAGGTACAGGGCTTTCTGTCCGGGAATGACCATAGGTGGAACGATATGGTAGTAGAGGAGGTGACCGACTCCGGCATCGCGCGCTGTTTCGGCAGCCTCAACGGGGCTGGCGTGATAATCCAGAATATCGTGAGTGACCTTTGCCATCACAGTATTACCTGTTTCCTTGGCGACCTTGTTCATCAGGCCGACCAGGTTGGGGGATAGCGCCTCATGTACGAGCAGGTCAACCCCCTTGGCGAAACGGGCGATATTTTCAGATTTTATAGTGTCACCGGTTATCAGTAGTGAGCGGTCCTTGTAGGTAAAACGATAGCCTACAGCCGGCTCGACTGGCGCATGTTCCACGGCTAATACCTCGATTTTCAGATCAGGTGTCTGAACGAGTGTGGTCAGGATGCCGTCATCCGGTTTTTGAAAGGGGCGAGCCTCCAGGCCAGCGCCGCTGACAGGTGCAACGGTGTCGCCATGATGTTCGTGGCGGTAAATGAAGTCGTATTGATAGGCCTGATTGAAGCCGGCGACCACATTCTCTACGCCCTGGGGACCATAAACGGGGAGTGGACTGGTATTAGCGCGACTGGCCCAGCGCAGGGTTGCCATCTCACCCAGACCATCGATATGGTCCGAGTGAAAATGGGTAAGAAAAACTGCCTCAATATCGCCGATGTTGTAGCCCATCCGGCCTATATTGCGGGTGCCATCAGTTCCCGCGTCAACCACAAACATTTGCTGGCCAGCAATAACCAGTACACAGGGGCCGGAAGCATTAGGCGCAGGCATCGGGCCACCGGCACCGCACAGGGCCAGATGCAAGCCGTCGTCCAGCTCCTTGAGGCGCTCAGCCGACATACGCGCCTCAATGCCTTTCTCCATAAGCTTGCTGGTGATTCCCGCAGGCATGCAAGCGGCGACACTCGCCGCAAAAATGAGTGTTATCAGTTTTTTAGCCATATATAGCGGTTCCCTACGATTATTGGTTTCTTAAGGGGAATCAGTTTTCACCGAAAGCATACCGCACATCAATGGTATAAGTCGGCTCGTCGTGCTCTGCCAGCGCCACATAGTTACCGGCGTTACGCGGGCTATCCAGAAAGATGGTTCGCGATTGCTCGCCAGTCAAATTTTTCGCGTTGAATACCACGCTCCAGCCGCCATCCAACTGTTTCAGGCCTAGCCGCAGATTCACTTTGGTGGTCGCTTCCTGAAAGGTTTCTTCATCCAGGTCGATATCGAGGTAGTGCTCACCTTGGTGAAGAATATCCAGTCCGACCAACATGCCCCACTGATCACTAATCGGAAACTTGAGTGAGGGATAGAGGCTGGCGGAGACTTTTGGTGCGAAGGGTACTTCCCGGCCACTCAGATCTTGCCGTGGAATCTCGGTGCCGCACTGGGGCGGGTTATCAGCTGTTGTTTGTGTCGCCGTGCCGGGGGCGCAGGGATAGCTGTCGTAGGCCGTGTCAGACACACCGAGGCTGCCGGCAATAGTCAATGCCTGCCAGTCGGGCAACCACTGAAAATCCAGCTCGAAGCCTTTACCGGTTGCCTCAGCGGCATTAACCGTGGTGAATTGAACACCGTTAAAAGCCTGCACCTGAAGGTCTTCATAATCTACATGATAAGCGGTCAGGTTAAGTTGCAGCGTTTTGTTCAGCAGAAAACTCTTGATGCCGATTTCCTTGGAGACGGCGGTTTCCTTGGTATAGGTGGTATCGATCGGTGAAATCAAGGGGCCACTAACACCGCCGCCTTTTGTGCCTTTGCTGGCAACGGCAAACAGTCGTACGTCATCCCAAATCTCCCAGGAAAACGCCAGCTTGGGTGACAGATCGTACTCTTTGGCGGTGTAGGATTCGAAAAAGTCTTGCTGCCCCCCAATCTGCTTCGCCACAACTTGGCTGTCAGATTGTGAGCCGGTGAAACCTTCCTTGTCTTCCTCGCCGTAACGTGCCCCCAGTGTCAGATCCATTCGGTCTGACAGATACCAGGTGAATTGAGCGAATACTGATTGGGAGGTGTTCTCCAGCGCTGAAATGTTGCGGGTAATCGCTTTGTCTTGATTGGGATTGCCACTCGCGGCGCGATCAGCCGCAATTAACGTGGGAACGAGCACCGGAGCGCTTGCTGCCGGAAGTCCGCCTTGTCCGGCGCGCAGCACCTCGTCCAGGCCGTCGTAGTAGATAACGCTTAGCTGCGTCGCGGCTGCATCTGATTGATAGGCAAATAGTCCCGTGGCGAAGTCGATGCCGTTACCCCAGCCAAAGGGAGCCGCCAGGTCACCGGTAAACCGCAGCTCCAGCGATTTCTGGTCGAACCCCTCGGGGCCGTCTGTTCCGAGTTCGGAAAAGTCGACTGGACTGAAATCGGAATCCAGCAGGAAGGGCGAGCGGATTTTCGCGGTGTTGGCTATTAAGGCTACTTCCAGGGTCGGTATCGGTCCGACATTTTCGAAGAAGGCGGTCGCATTGAGCGTGAGCGACTCAGAATGTCTTTCATTGAATTCATCGACGCTGATCGACGATTTTCCATCGTATACATCGTCTTCAAATCTCGGATCGGCTTCTCGATAGACTTCGGCTGCTCGCGGTGTTGCCTTTTGGTACTGAAGACCATAGCCGTTGAGTTCTGAGTCGGTTTGAAAGTAATCCAGGCCCAGTGCAAGCCAGTCGCTGGCTTCCCATGCCAGTCTCAGACGAAAGGATTCGTCTTCCTGTTTGAGGTCTTTGTCTAATGTGGTGTTGTAGTTACCGGTCTCACGCTCGCGTTTGCGAAAAGACAATCGTGCGCCCACGTTGTCTGACAGTACCGGAAATGACAAGCCACCTTCGATGCGTTTTTCATCAAGAGAGCCCGCTGCTACATTTAAGTATCCCCGGAGTTCAGTGTCAGGAGCACGTGTCGTGAAATTCAGTACGCCTGAAACGGTGTTCTTGCCAAACAAAGTGCCTTGCGGGCCACGCAAAACTTCAACCCGCTCCATGTCAAAGGCGCCATCGTTGGTAAAGGTCGCTCGTCCGTAATAGACATCATTAATAACAACACCCACCGAGGGCTCGATATTTCTCGCCAGCGGGGGCGTGCCGAAACCGCGAATACTTAATACTGGGTTCGAGTTGTTTGAGTTGAATTTCACATTGGGGGTGTACTGCACCATATCCTGCGCATCAACCAGTGCGGCTTCGCTGGCCATTTCGCCGCCAACAACCGATACCGAAGCAGGCACGTCGATAAGGCCTTGTTCGCG
>NZ_JBVBUV010000022.1:0-53338 GCF_057445395.1 Litorivivens sp. | reverse complement strand
GGCGGTAAGCAGGCCCGCGTTCAAATCCGAGTCGATCGCCATCTGTTTGCCGGGCATGGCGTCAAGGGTAAATCGCGCGGTCACTTCCGATACCCGGCCTGCGCCTTTTGTAACCACCACAAAGTTGATGATGACCAGGATGATGAACACCACGATACCAACAGCGTAGTTGCCGCCGATAACAAAGTCGCCGAATGATTCGATAACGCGTCCAGCTGCACCGGGGCCAGTGTGGCCTTCCAGTAACACCACGCGCGTGGATGCTACGTTCAGCGCCAGTCGCAGTAGCGTACCGAGCAGTAACACCGTGGGAAAAATACTAAAATCGATGGGTCGGTCAACGTAGATTACCGCCAGCAATATCACCAGCGAGAGTGTGATATTGAAGGTGAAAAACAGATCCAGCGCAAAGGGTGGCAGCGGCAGAACCAGCATGCCGAACAAGGCCATCAGCATCAGCAGCACGCCCAAACCGCGCTCCATAAAACCTTCGAGCCAAACCGGCATTTTGTTGCTCAGGGTAGCCATAGTCGCTGTCCTTTATTCGGCGCGCGGGTGTAACCCACGCAAAAATTCGTCGTCGACTGCCGGTTCCGGCTGCACGGGGTATTCGCCGCCGATCGCCTGGTAGTCGCGTAATTGGTATACATAAGCCAGAATCTGGGCCACCGCGAGATAAAGACCGCCTGGGATTTCACGACCAATATCTGTAGTTGCATATACCGCCCGCGCCAGGCGCGGCGATTCCACAATAGGCACATCGTTTTCACCCGCGACCTCCCGTATCTTGGCCGCTATCAGGTCAGCACCTTTGGCCAGTACGATCGGGGCACCGCCGCGTACCTCGTCATATTTCAGGGCAACCGAGTAGTGTGTAGGGTTGGTTATAACCACATCGGCGGTGGGCACATCGGCCATCATTCGTCGTCGCGCAGCGGCCTGCTGCATTTCCCGCAGCTTGCTTTTTACTTCTGGGCGGCCGTCGGTTTCCTTCATCTCATCGCGAACTTCCTGCTTGGTCATCCGCAGTTCTTTCTGGTGATTCCACTTCTGAAATGGCACGTCGATACAGGCAATGATAATGAGCGGCAAACTGGTAATCAGAAAAAACCAGCCGAGAATGCCCAGTGCATCGCGAATTGCCTTATCGGGGGCCTGCATGATCAGACCTATGATTTGATCTTGCATCATCATCACGCCCAAGACGGCGGCGGCACCCACCAGCAGGAGCTTGCCGATAGATTTGAACAGCTCAACCAAGCTTTTCAGTGAAAAAAGCCGGCCAAGCCCTTTCACCGGGTCAATGCGTTCAGGTTTAAACGCAAGCGAAAAGGTCCAGCCGCCGAGGGCTACATTGGCCACTGCCGAAGCCACAAAAACCACAGCCATCAGCGGAATGCAAAGCATAAGCGCCTCTACCAGCATGTTAAAAAACAGGCCCGGAAGTTGCGCGGGATCAGAGATCGTCAGGTAATCTTCACTAAAGGATTGCGAGAACAACCTAAGTGTACCCTCCCCCAGGCCCTGGCTGGCAAAGGCCATCATGCAGGCTCCTGCCAACGTTACCAGGGTGGTGGACAATTCCTTCGAGCGGGGAACCTGCCCTTTACTTTTGGCATCGTTGCGCTTTTTCTGGGTGGGTTCTTCTGTACGTTCCTGACCACTGTCTTCAGCCACGCTGACCTCCCGCCAGCAAGGCATTCGCAGTTTCGAAAGCAGGTTCGATGAGGGTTTCAAGTGCCGGCACAAACAATGGCATCAATTGCTGCAGAACCACATACCCCACCAGAATCGCAATGGGAAAGCCGACCGCGAACAAGTTAAGCGTGGGAGCGGCACGGCTGATAACACCGACACCTATCTGCACGACCAGTAGTGCAATCACTGCAGGCAGCGCGATACGGATGGCGCCACTGAATATCTCTGCGCTCCATTGAATGATAATCCCGATGGTCTCGGGGCCGAAGGCCGTGAGGCCGGCTGGCCAGATATGAAAGCTGTTAGCTACTAGTTTTAAAAACTCAAGGTGACCGCCCATAGCCAGAAAAATCAGCAGGGTAATTAGCAGGAAATACTGGCTGAGTATGGGTACTGAATTGCCGCGCTGGGGATCAACCATCATGGCAAAGCCTAACCCCATGCCCATGGAAATTGTTTGTCCGGCGAAAACAATGGCTTCAAAAACCAGCTGAATCAGAAACCCCAAACAGATGCCGATCAGAATTTCGTTTGCGGCCAGTAGCACCGCTTCAAAGCCCAGCGCGTTGATCGGCTGGGGTGTGGGCAGTACCGGCGCAACAACCAGCGCGGTCATCAATGCCAAGCCGACACGCACGCGTACCGGCACGTAAGATGAGCCAAACAGCGGCGCCGCCATCATTGCGCCGGTAATGCGAAGAAACGGCAACCAGACTGATGCAATCCAGGCGCCGATCTGGGCTTCATCAAGGATCATGATTAGCCAACCATGGCGGGTATGGATTCGAAGATGCGCAGCGTAAAATCCATTGCCAGACGCAACATCCAGGGCCCCGCAATACCCAATGCGATAACAAAAACGACAAGCTTGGGGATAAAACTCAGCGTCATATCCTGAATTTGCGTGGCAGCCTGGAACATGCCGATCAGAATGCCGGCGGCCAGTGCCGATAGCAGTAGCGGTGCTGCAAGCAGTACCGAAATGGTCATGGCCTGCCGACCCAAATCAACAACGGTTTCCGGTGTCATGGTTACCTCAGGTAGTAAAACTTGCCGCTAATGAGCCCATCAACAGCACCCAGCCATCAACCAGTACAAACAGCATGATTTTAAATGGCAGCGATACCAGCATGGGCGAAAGCATCATCATGCCAAGCGACATCAGAATGCTGGCCACGACCAGATCAATCACAACAAAGGGAATAAAAAGCAGAAACCCGATTTGAAACGCCGTTTTCAACTCACTGGTCAGGAACGACGCCATCAAGACAAAAAACGGCACGTCCTCAGGTGACTCCAGGCTGTTAATTCCGGCGATACCCGCGAACATCGCGATATCTGCCTCACGTGTTTGGGCAAGCATAAAATCACGGAACGGCGAAAACCCTACAGAAATGGCCTCGGTAAAGGGCATGTCCCCCGCGAGATAAGGGGTCAAGGCCTGTGTGTTCACAGTTTGTAGTACCGGAAACATGATAAACAGCGTAAGAAACAGCGCGATACTGAGTAGCACCTGATTTGAGGGAGCGGACCCGGTGCCCAGAGCCTGACGCAGAATCGCCAGGACAATGATGATGCGTGTAAACGCGGTCATACCCAGCAGCATCGCGGGCAGTAGCGTCAGCACAGTCATCAACGCCAGTAGCTGGATAGACAAAGTATATTCAGACGCGCCGCCAGCGCCGGTTTCCACGGTGATCGCGGGCAATCCAGCCTGCTGTGCGAAAACGGGTAACGGCACAAGTAAAGCCAGCATCAACAACGAGCGCATCATCGCTTGCCTCCCCTGCCCGTCGTTAGCTGGCTCAGGTAGTCGGCAAAACCGGTACCGACTTGAGCATTCTCAATATCCGGGGGAGCGTCACCTTGCCAGCTGTGAAGCGTGCGCAGGTTGTTGCCCGCATAGCCCACCAGAATATTTTCATCACCAACTCTGAGTAGCAAAATCTTTTCTTTTACACCCAACGATAGCTGAGAGGTCACAGCTATTTTCTGAGTTGATACACCGATTACGCCACGGCCGCGACGCAGTACCCACGCGCAGGCGAAAAGTACCGCCAATACCACCAAGAGGCTGAAAATCACACTGAACGCATTGCCATAAGACAGGGGTTCCAGCGGCACTTTCTCGACAGACTCGGCGACCAAGACGCTGGAGTCAGCGGCTTCCGCAAGCACTGTACTGCAGTGCAGCGCAAGGCTGGCGGCTATTAGTCGCGCTTTGTGTGTTGTCGGAAAGGATATGGCATTAGCTGGCATCAGCAGATTCTCGTCTAACAAACGATAGTTTCGGGCCATCAGTTCAGGCGTCGTACACGTTCTTCCGGGCTGACCACTTCGGTAAGCTTGACGCCAAATTTTTCTTTCACCACGACAATCTCGCCACGCGCCACAAGCGTACCGTTAACCAGGACATCCAGCGGTTCGCCAGCCATTCGGTTAAGATCCACAACGGAACCCTGATTCAATTGCAGCAGTTCGCGTATGCTTAACTCCGCCCTGCCCAGTTCAATCGACAGCGCTACGTTTACGTCCAGCAGCATGTCCAGGTTGATTTCGCCGCCTCCGGCTGCCGGTGATGCGGTGAGCTCTTCCATCGCGGCTGCTTCTGTAGGTGTGTTGTCGCTCATGGAGCCATCCTCACTACTTGATTCGTTGCATGGGACTGCGCAGAGTCTCAAGAATCTGCGCGGCCAGTTGTCCGTCGTGCACCCCAAATTGCGCCCGCATCAGTCGGATACCGCCAATTTTGAGCTCAATATTTTTCGGGTCGTTAATGGCGATTACGTCGCCGGTCTTCAGTTGCAGGGCATTTTTCAGTTTGATCTTCTGCTCGGCGACCACGGCAACCAGCTCTACTTTGGCGTCTTCCAGACCGTCGACGAAATTAGCGCTCCAGTTGGGGTCCGATGGCAGGGCCTGCTGATTGGCCGTAATTTTCAATTGCTCGCGAATAGGCTCTAGACCTTTCCACGGCACCAACAGCCAGATGCCACCTTCGCTGGAATCAAAGGTCACCGCAAAACGGGTGGCTATCAGCGTTTCATTGTCGTCAAGAACATCAACGTGTTTTGGATCAGATTCCCGCCCGATGACCGTTGGCGCAATATCCAGAAAGTTGTGCCAGGCCGGCGCCAACTCTGCGATAAGGTCTTCCACAAATAGCTGGCTAAGTTGAACTTCGGTGGCGGAAAATTTTTCGGTGGTTCGCGACTTGCGCAGGCTGCTACCACCGCCGAAATAGCGGTTGACGATGTCAAACACCAGATCGGATTCAATCGCCAGTAGCATAGGCATGGCAATGGGCGCCGCATTCAGTACGGTCAGGCTACAGGGTGTTGCTAGGCGTGGTGCGAGCTCGGCGAGATCAGTAACAATCATTTCGTCGACTTTAACTTCACAGCTATTCGAGGCTAACTGCCCCGTCTTGTCGCGAATCGCTTCAGCGTAGGCCTCTTGAACTTCACGCAAGGGTTCCATCAAGCGCTGCAAGGCGTAGTGGTGTCGGTTAAAGTTATAACGTGTACCGAAGCCGATGTCGGTACTGGTTTGTGTGTCGAGTTCACCCGTCTCAAGCCCTCCCATGAGGGCATCGATTTCTTCCTGGTCCAATACACCTGCCATCTCGCTGTCTCCCTGCTCGGCTACTGGATCACAAACTTGGTGAAATACACCGCTTCTATTGCATCCTTTTTCGCGGCTTCTTCGTTCAACACTTTGTTGATCGCCATTTTGGCGTTGGTCTGGATGGTAGATTTGCCGTCGGGTTGGCGCAGATCGTCAACGGTCAGAGAGCCCAGCTGGAAAATCAGGTCATTGCGAATACGTGTGTTGTGAGTTTCCAGAAGCTCCGCAACACTCTCATCACGGGTCATCACTTCCAGCTGTACTTGCAGAAAACGCATCTTGCCACTGCCTTGCAGGTTAACGACCAGCGACGGATCTATGGATAGATATAGAGGGGGCTTTTTTGATTTCGGAGCAACGGCGCTCTCTTCTGTTACAGAATCGGTGCCTGTTGCTGGCATGGTGCTGAGAAACATAAACCAGGTACCAGCGACCGACGCCAGAATAAGCACTGTCTGCGCAGCGGCGATGATAAGAATATTCTTCATGCTCGAGTAAGCTCCTGCCAGGCAGGGGTTTCCTGCCAAAAATCGGACAATACTCGAACTAAAGCAAAGCTTGTGCCAGCATTTAACTCATTGTTTTTTAAGAATTAATATCGAACGGTTTGACGGGTGACAGTTTTTTGGCGGTTAGGCGTAGGCGTCGATAGAAGCGTCGCCACGGCTTACAACAACGACTTCAGCTTCTTCAGCCATCTCCTCGGCATCATCTGCCATACTCGCCCCTAGCTTACGCTGGGAGTGTTCCTGCTGCGCAGATTTGGCAGAGTTGTTATCTGCAAATAGCGGTGACGAGCTCATTTTAACATCGTCAAGTTTCAGCCCCTGTTGCTCTAGCGACTGTTGTAATTTGGGCAGCATGGATTCTATCAGATCGCCTGTGTCGCTTTGCTGAGCGTGAATCTCAATCTGTGCAGCTGCATTGGAGATGGATACGCGAATTTCCACTGCGCCCAACTCTAGGGGTTTGAGTTGCAAAGTCGCCTGCTGGTTATCCTGTCGGCTCAGCCAGATGATTTTCTCGCCCAGACTATCAACCAGAGGTTCCCCTGAGTGCAAAACCGGTGCACCGGGTTGTACCGAGGTCGTAGCCGTTAGCGGCGTTGCCGAGGGTTGCGGAAGTATTCCATTGAGAGGTAATGGGTCCGAGCTTGTTGCAGATACCGAGGTTAGCGCCTCGGTGCGCTCGCGCCGCAGATCAAAACGCTGGATTGGCGATGTTGGCAGCTCGACGTGCACCGCTGGTGTTTCAGCCAGCGCTCTGCTCGCCTGTGCCAGCGGCGTATTGGTGAACTCCATTGTTTGTGTATGACGTCGCGACACCTCACTGGCAGCTACGTGAGCTTTGTTATCAGATGATGCCGGTGTGTTCAGTGCGGCTTCCGTGACGTCCCCCGAGCGTATTGGTCCTGTACGGAACGCCTGATTCTTCGTGGCAGCCGCGAGCGTATCTCGGGAGTGTTCGCTCGCTGAACCCACTCCGGCTTCACTGTCGACCGCCTCTGTCACTACGCCACGGCTAGGTGCATTTGTTAGCGGAGCCGCAGCGGAAAGATTTTGCCGCTGCAACGGAAGCTCATTGCCGCCAGCTTTGGAGATCATGGCTTTCGGCAGTGGAGTGAGCAAGTTAATGGCCGACGTATCCGTTGTGCCGTCGAGCTGGGTATTCAATTCATCAGCGGCGTCTTCGCCAGTGTTTTTGTTATTCGCGGCGCCTGAAAGAACTTTAGCAAAATCAGTCGATTGTGTAGCCTTATTAATCTTTTCCGCAACTAGCGCTGAGGAAGGCATCAGCGACGCGGCGAGATCACCAAGGGGTAAAGACTGACCGTTATCCATAGTGTTAACGAGATCCTGAGGGCTAACAAACGCTAAAGAGCGGCGATTACCGCGCTACCTGATAGATTATTTGCAAGGCGTGTGCCAGCGTTAGCAGATTTCTTCGTGGCGCTGTCTGAGTTGCCAGCTGTGCCTCAGCACGTTCAGTTCATCACTCTGCTTTTGCTCAAGAATCTGGGCAGCACGGTGTTCCTGGTGGCGATACTCTCCGGCCAGACGGCCCAACGAATGGGTTTTCTGGCGCTTGCTGAGCCAGTGATCCCGCGCGGTGTCCAATTGAGCATCACACTGCTCGACAATGGATTGCTGTATCGCGATCACATCGTTTAGTTTCGCCAGAAAAGCACGGTTGTCCTGCAACTGACGCAGATCGAGTAGATCCTGACCGCCGCTGGCATCCAGATTACTGCGTTGTTGGTACTCGGCGCGGTAGTCACGCAATTCCTGTAGTTTCTGTCGCGCTTGAGTTGCATTCTGCTGAACCCGTAAAAAGGCATCTGTAGCCTTCTTTTCTTCGCGCTCGGCGATCCCGAGAACCGGTTGAATGCGTGCAGACTTTTTCATGCAGTGCTACCTATTGAAAATAATTCGTCAAGACTGGCGTCAAAGGACACAGACTCGTTCACATCCTGTTGCAGAAACCGGTTTATTTTCGGCCACAGTCTTACCGCTTCGTCGAGACGGGCATCGCTCCCTTTCTGGTAAGCGCCAATCGTAATAAGATCTCGATTCTGCAGATAAAGACCATATTTCTGCCGAAGAAATCGCACCATTTCCAAGTGAGTCTTGTCGGCAACCTCGTTCATCACTCGACTGACAGACTGCTCGATATCTATCGCGGGAAAATGTCCCGCTTCCGCGAGTTTGCGTGACAGCACAATATGCCCGTCTAAAATGGCTCTGGCCGAATCGACAATCGGGTCATTTTGATCATCACCTTCGGCCAAGACCGTATAAAAGGCCGTAATTGACCCGCCGCCAGCGGCGCCATTGCCTGCGCGTTCAACCAGTTGTGGCAATTTGGCAAACACTGAGGGTGGATAACCCTTGGTGGCGGGAGGTTCTCCCACAGCCAAAGATATTTCACGCTGAGCCTGCGCAAATCTTGTCAGAGAATCCATAAGAAGCAATACGTTCTTTCCCTGATCCCGGAAGTATTCAGCGACAGATGTGGCTAACCAGGCACCGCGCAAACGCATCAGTGGCGGGTGATCCGCGGGGGTTGCTATGACCACCGCCCGCGACATCCCGTCTTGGCCAAGAATGGAATCAACGAACTCTTTTACCTCCCGACCGCGCTCACCAATGAGTCCAACGACAATCACATCGGCATTGGTAAATTTTGTCATCATGCCAAGTAACACGCTCTTGCCTACACCACTTCCTGCAAACAAGCCAATTCGCTGCCCACGCCCGACAGTTAACATGGCATTTATGGCGCGAACGCCGACATCGAGCGGTTCTCGGATGGGGTTGCGTTGCAATGGATTGATCGGGGTGGCCAGAAGCGAGCGGCTTTCAGTGGTCGCAATCGGGCCAAGACCATCGAGAGGCCGTCCGCCCGCGTCGATAATCCGGCCCTGCAACGCGTCTCCCACTTCCAATTGGGAACCGCAGCGACTGGGAACCACGCGGGCATTTGGCATGACACCGCGCAATTCCCCGGTGGGCATTAGTAGCGTACGCTCTCCGGCGAAACCGACAACCTCGGTTTCAAGCCAGCCGCCATCGGCAGTTTCGACCTGACAGTAGCCGCCGATAGGCGCTGAACACCCCTCGGCCTCCAGGGTGATGCCCACCACGCGTTTTAACTGGCCTTCTACCTGAGCGCGCTGTGGCGCCTGTGCGACGGTATCCAGTGCGGCTAGCTTGCGGGCCCAGCGTTGGTTTCGGGTCAAGGCAACAGGTGTTGTAGTCACAGTGATTCGTCACCCTTATCCGGTGGGGAAATACCGTCAGAATGGAGCGCATGTTCGTCAAAAAGCTGGTCTACGAGCTTGCCCAGACGACTTTCCAGACGCTCGTCGATTCGCGAACTGCCCGCGGTCATCACACAGCCACCGGTGGTAATCGAGGGGTCTTCGAGCAAGGTTACCCCTGTGCCAGCAATACCCTCTTCCGCCAGAAGCTGACAATCTTTGGGGTTGAGGCGCAGCGTGACAGGCTCACGCTGACCAGATAGCTGTTCCAGACCGTCGTGGACGATGGGTAGTATATGTGTCGGGTTAAGACTGAGTTCAGCGCGGCACAGTTGTTTTCCAATTGAGAGCGCCAGAGCACCAAGCTGGTGTTCCACATGTTCGTCGATATCGTTCAAGGGTGCCGCAAAAGCGTTGAGCATCTGCTGTAATCGGGCGATCTCCTCGTCAAAGGATTTACGCCCTTCTTCACGCCCGAGGCTGTACCCTTCCTGCCGCGCCTGTTCAACTAATGCCAGTATCTGATCTTCACTGGGCATATTGTCATCAGGCGTCGGAGTGGACTGAGCCATTTCCGGTGGCATCCAACCCTGAGCCTCTTGCTCGTTAAGCAATCTAAGGGTGAAAGCGTCTTCATTTAAATCTGGTTGCGCATCTGTCATTGCGGCATCCGTTTCAGTAATCCTGGGTAGCGTCAGTCGACGTAGTCATCGCTACTGCTACCTAAGTTGATCTTGCCCTCTTCGCCCAGCCGTCGAGCAACCTCCAGAATGGCTTTTTGCGCCTCTTCCACATCGCTGAGCTTGGTTGGGCCGCGCGATTCCATATCTTCTACCAGAAGCTCTTTGGCGCGTTTCGACATATTGCTGAAGATTTTATTACGGACAATCTCATCAGCGCCTTTGAGCGCGATGGCAAGTTGATCGCTGGTTACCTCCCGCAACAGCAACTGCATACCCTTGTTGTCCAAGTCTGCCAGATTGCCGAACACAAACATCAGATCCTCAAGTCGCTGGCGCATGGTCTCATCAGTTTTCGACAGGGTTTCCAGAATACGGGCTTCCGCATCGCTATCGAGACCATTGAGAATGGCTGCTGCGGTCGTTGCACCGTCTACCCGCTTGGACTTAAAGTTGGCTGAAACGTCCAGCTTTGCTTTCAGGGTGGTTTGGAGTTGTTTCATTGCCGCTTCAGGCACTTTATCCATAGTGGCAATCCGAAACATGATGTCTTCCTGCATTCCTTCCGGCAGGCGGGCGACGATTTTCGCAGCCATCGACTGATCCAGATGCGCCAGTGTAATCGCAACGATTTGCGGGTGCTCATCTTTCAGAATCTGAAGAATGGCGTCTGGCTCCATCCAGCGCAGAGAATCCAGCTCTCGCGGTGAATCGTCGCCGAGCAGGCGGTCTGCAAGCGTGCCCCCCGTCTGTTCTCCCATCGTATTAACTAACAAGTTACGCACATAGCCCGGTACACCAATGCCGAGCGGGGTATGGCTGTTAACTTCTTCACGAAAGCGCTGACAGACGGTGTAAGCATCGCCGGAATCGACCTTTTTAATTGCAGCCATAGCCACACCGATTTTTTCGACACTTTCAAAATCGATGTGCTGCAGCACTTTTGCGGCCCGCTCCTCACCCATCATCAGGAGAAGCACGGCTGCCTGTTCACTGCCATTACTGAGTGAGTTGGTACTATTTTCCATCGCGAGCTATCCAATTTTTAACGACTTGAGCCACAAGTTTAGGGTCCTGATCTGCTACGTCTCGTATTGAATCGAGACTATCTTCCATCCGTTTTACCGCGTTTGGACCTCCCAGCGCAGCAACGGCAGGATTGATATCACCGCGCGAGTAAATTGCGCCATCCGGGCCCTCTGCACCCGCCGCCGCAGTAGCCGTGGCAGGCAACTGGGACTGCATCAGTGTTTTGATGCTTGGGCGGATAACACTGAATACAATCAGGATCACAGCGATACCGGTAAGTGCCTGTTTAACCACCGTGATAAACCAGTCCTGTTCCCAGATAGGGGTAGATTCCAGCTCCGTGGATTCCACTCGTGTTGGTTGGAAATTAGCAGCTATCACGGTTACCCGGTCGCCGCGATCGGCGTTGTAGCCAACGGCATCGCGAACTAGCGATGCAAGCTTTTCCAGTTGAGCTTCCGAATACTCGGGTTTTTGCGCACCCTCCGGAGCGTCTTCTGGCAGGGAATCATCTAGCACCACTGCCACCGACAGCCGCTGGATATCACCAGCGGGTCGTGCGGTGTAGTTCAATACACGCTCTATCTCATAGTTTCTCGTGATTGAGCTGCTCTCGGCCGCGGTATTGTCTGGGTTGCCGGCGTCGCCTGGGGGCTGGTTAGCCAGCGCACCGGGAACACCACCTGCGCCTCCGGCTCCGGTTTTGCGATCCGTGGTTACCTGTTCACTGCGCAGTACCTGTGCATCCGGGTTCCAGCTCTCACGGCTTTCCTCGACGCGAGAAAAATCCAGTTGTACTGCGGTTTGTACTTTGACTTTACCGATGCCGGCAATGGGTGTGAGCAAACTGGTAATGCGCTGTTCGTATTCCTTTTCGACTTTTTTTCGATACTCGAACTGCCGGGTGTTAATCTCAACACCGTCGCCCTCGTCCAGTGACGACAACAAGGTGCCGGTTTGATCAACTACAGTGACTGTTTCGGCAGTTAAGCCAGGTACACTTCCGCTGACCATATTCACTATGGCGCGTACCTGCTGGCGATTCAGAACGCCACCAGCATAGATATCAAGCATGACCGATGCGCTGGCTTGACGTTGATCGCGAACAAAGACCGATTGTTTGGGAATAGCGAGATGAATCCGAGCCTTGCGAACCTGATGCAGACTTTCAATAGTGCGTGCCAGCTCGGTCTCCAAAGCGTGCTCATACTTTTTGGATTGCATGAAATCACTGACACCAAAACCCTTTTCCTCGCGCAGCATTTCAAGCCCTGAGCCGTCGTTGATAACACCGTTACCAGCTAATTTGATTCGTGCATCGTGCAATCGATCCGAAGGCACCATGATAGCGCCGGTCTGCTCCTGCAGCCGATACGGTATTCCCACGCTTGACAGGGCATCCAGCACCGAAGCCGATCGCTCTGGCGGCATGGCGCCATAAAGCGTCTTGTATTCTGGGCCCTGAGACCACAGCACGGCCGCCGCACCGACGGCAACGCTGGCGGCTATTCCCACCATCATCAACAATTGGCGGAGCCAGGGTTTGTTTTCAATGCTTTCGCGTATTGTACCTGCCGAAAGTGTTGCCGCGTCTGCCATTCAATATGCTCCCGTATGGCGCTTGCCGGTTTCTTAAACCGACATGCGCATCACTTCCTGATACGCATCAATCATTTTGTTTCGTACTTCAACCATGGCGGTAAATGACACATTCGCCTTTTGCGAGGCCACCATGACTTCAGCCAGACTGATATTCTTGTCACCGCGTTCAAATGATTCCGCCAGTGACGCGGCAGATTTCTGTGTTTCGCTGACGGCTTTTACAGAATCGGTTAACATCTCTGAAAAGCTCGTGTTGCTAACGCTGGAGCCCGCTTGATTCTCGCCAATCTTTTCAGCAACGCCCGGCATGCGACCGGTTGCTTCCTGACGTATGGATCGAATTTGACTGAGAATCTGGTCTACGCGCATTGAATCAGACATGGTTACACTCCCATTTCAGCTTCGCGCAAACGCGCCATTTTGTAACGCAGTGTTCTGGGGCTAATCCCCAGTATTGCGGCGGCCTCTTTTTTGCTGCCGCCCTGCACAATAGCGTGCTGAATCTGACGCTTTTCTTCCAATCGGAGGTGCTCTGAAAGCTTCTGTTCCTGATCACTTTCGGCGAGTGTGGATAAGACAACATCAGGCATTTCAAAATAGATGTCGTGATCATGGATTATGCGATCGGACTGGAGAATCAGCGCCCGTTGCACGACGTTGTCGAGTTCCCGCACATTACCCGGCCAGGTATGAGACAGAAGCTTTTGCTGTGCTTTGGCAGACAATGTGTCGCTGTCAGCACGTGAATGCTGGCTCAAAAAATGTTGAGCCAGTGGCAGGATATCCCGAGGACGGTCAGCCAAGGGCGGAATATGCAAGGGAAATACATTCAGCCGGTAGAACAGGTCTTCCCGGAATTCACCGCGTTTAACCGCATCGCGTAGATCCCTGTTGGTTGTGGCCAGCACCCGCACATCCAGGCGAATGGTGCGACGACCACCCAAGCGTTCTAGCTCTTTCTCCTGCAACACACGCAGTAGCTTTGCCTGTAGCGCTAAATCCATTTCGCTGATTTCGTCGAGCAGCAAGGTGCCACCCTGAGCTTGTTCAAATTTGCCAATATGGTTGTTCACCGCACCGGTGTATGCGCCCTTTTCATAGCCAAACAGCATCGCTTCGAGCATGTTTTCAGGAATAGCCGCGCAATTTACAGCGATAAACGGATGGTCTGCGCGCGGAGAATGACAGTGTATGTAGCGAGAAATAACTTCTTTGCCTACACCGCTGGGGCCACATACCAGCACCGTAGCATCGGTATGACTGACTCTCTGGGCCAGATTGCGCACCTGCTGTGTTAGTGGATCGTGCGCAACCAGCTGATCCGCTATGGGCAATTTCGGCAAATACTCAGTGATAAGCTTTTGTAACAGTGCGCTATCGACTGGCTTTGCCAGAAAATCTGCAGCACCGTTCTTGACGGCCTCTACGACGGTGTCTACAGATTGTTCTTCAGAAATAACAATCACCGGAACCGGCAGTGCCTGTTGCCGCAGAGCTGTCATAAAGTCAGCGTTATCCTGAAAGCCACGCTCGCAGATAATAAGACGGACAGCGTGATGTTCAACCGCGGTAACAGCATCGCGTGCAGTGGCGGCAGAAGCCGCACTGTAACCAGCATGAAGAACTACCCGCTCAAGGTTATCGCGCAGCGCCGGATCTTTATCCAGAATAAGCACATCTGCGTGTGACTGGTTTGGTCGATTCATTGTCGATCAGACTCATAGTGTTTTGCTTGACCAGTACGTAGCAATTCCTATGCCATGAAATATATTTGTTTTATTTCAACAAGATAGCCCAGCTAAAAATACCCCGCCAAAATTTTGGCAGACAAATGATCGAGGTGACGCTGTTCACGCAAGTGTGGTCAGATCGGCAAATGTACAAAGGTTAAAACGTAAGAATGTAATTACGAATACCAGACCGACCGCCAATCAAAGCTCACTTCAAATACGGTACATCGGCGTTCACGGCAAAAAAAATTAATTACCACGAGCTTCGACCGGTGTGCTCGTGATCTAGCCGGTCCAGTGGCGTGCAACCGAGTTCCGTATGGTGGTTTCAAGGAAGGCGTAGTGGCAGCAGGAAGCCGCGTTAAATGAGGGGACAGGAGGAAACGTTACGTTGTATAGGAGGGATTGAAACAACAGGCCGTTAGGCCGCTCAGGCCATATGCAGTTTCTTCATCTTTTCAGCTAAGGTGGTGCGCTGCAGACCGAGAATTTTAGCCGCCTGAGTGACCGTACCATTGGCACGCCGAAGCGCTTCCACAATGTACTGTTTTTCGATCTCTTGCATATGCGCTTTCAGGTCAAAGCCTTCAGTAAGACCAGCAGCGCAGATCAATTGCTCGGATTCCCCAGCGTCAAAGTCAGCTGATGAATGGGGCGATCCCTGCGCTTCAGATTCTTCACAATCCTCGCTGTTTCCGCGCAGCAGAAAACTGATTTCATCATCGCTATCGATCGGTTGACTGCCCTGCCCTAGAGCGTCCTGGGCCATTGGTTGCGGTAGATCTTTCGCGCTGACCAATTTGCCGCCGTGGGTGATAGCGAGGCGTTCGAGGATGTTTTCTAACTCGCGTACATTACCGGGCCAGTTGTAACCCTGCAAAGCTTCCAACGCTGTGCGGGTAAAGCGTGGAATAGCCATACCCCGTTGCTTGAAGCGTTCACTTAAATGGGCCACCAGTTCCGGTAGGTCCGCCAGGTGATCGCGCAGGGGGGGAACGGTAATGGGGAAGACATTAAGCCGGTAATACAGATCGTGTCGAAAACTCCCCTCATCGATCATTTTAGGCAAATCACGGTGGGTGGCGGCTACGATCCGTACATTGCATTGAATGGTCTGATTACTGCCAACGCGCTCAAAGCAGCGTTCTTGCAGTACACGCAGGAGTTTCACCTGCATGTTAAAACTCATGTCGCCTATCTCGTCGAGAAACAGCGTGCCACCTTCGGCCATTTCAAAACGGCCTTTGCGGGCCGAAATAGCGCCCGTGAAAGCGCCCTTTTCATGACCAAAGAGTTCGCTTTCGAGCAAATCCGCAGGTATTGCGCCGCAATTAACTGGAATAAAGGGTTTGTCATGTCGAGGGGAGGCATTGTGAACGGCTCGAGCTACCACCTCTTTGCCACTACCAGATTCGCCTTGAATCAGTACCAGCGTATCGAACTCAGCAACTTGCGAGACCTGCTCACGCACTAGTTGCTGAATTTTAGAGTTGCCAATGGGACCACAATTCGACGAATCAACAGGTCTGATTCGGAGGGTGGAATTCACCATCTGATGTTCTCACTCGTCTGATTAAGCTGGGTTACCGCTTCCATGCCTGCTGGTTTGTTACTCTTTTGCCACCGGGCAGTTCACTACTTGAGGATCTGACGAGAAGGATATGTGGGGATAGGCGAAAGTGGTATACGCACAAACCCGGATTACCGGGTACCTGCGTCCTGAGAAAGGTAAGCTTTGGCGGCTTTTCCCTGCCGCAGTTTGAGAGCTGCTTCTTGAGCGAGATTGGCTTTGCCATCGCAGGCCAGCTCTGTCACTTGGGCGTCGATGGCAAGGATTTCACGTATTGCTGCGGCGATCAGCTCCGCCACTTCTTGCGGCATATTGTCCTTGTCAGAATAAAAGTTTTCGAGTTCACGACTGCGAATACGTTGATTGTGAAGCGCTAGCTCCCAATCGCCTGCTTCGGCAGCAGTTTTAATCGCCTGGCTCATTTCTAGCAAACGGTCCACACTCACCTGGCAGGCAGCCAATGCACGACGCTGAATGGATATTACCGGCGTTTGATTCATTGCTGCCCCCTACTCCACACCCGCTAACGGGCCCTGCGGTGCGGCCTCGCTGCCTATCGCATTCCAGGCTTCCTGAATTTCACGCAACAGGTAACTGACTTCGTCTAACACCTTTTCATCCGATTTCAGGTTAGCTAGCAGCAATCGACGCTCCATATAGCTGTAGAGTTCATCGAGATTGTCGATCAAGTCGTTCTTGACCGTGTGATCGAGGCTCATTCTTAGCCCTTCGACAATTGAAATAGCGCGGCCAATGGCCTGGGTCTTGCCGGGTATTTCGTTGCGCTGAATACTGCCCTTTGCCACGGCAATTTTCTCCAGTGCGCCATCAAGCAATAGACTAATCAAACGGTGAGGACTGGCCCCTTCTACCCGGCTGCGCACACTTACCGTATTGTAGGCCTGCATGGCGTTACCGGCGGAATATGTCATCGTGTTGTCCTCTTGCTATTGCGTCTATCTGGCCTACATCAGATATCGGCAACAAACCCAAATTCTTTAACTATTTCTTCTCTCTGGTGAAGCCCGGCAAGTTCGCGAGCTGGCTGGTCAGAAAACTACTGGTCTGATTCAGTTCACCCAACAGAGCGTCGAGCGCCGTAAACTGCTGCAAGTAACGCGCCTCAATCACCGCCAATCGCTTATCTAGCGTTATTCGCTGATCGCTCATACGGTCAATTTGTTTCTGCAAGCCGTCGGTTCGCGTATCTAAAATGCCTTCGAACCGGGTATAGACATCTGCGACTGCGTCCAGTCTCGCGGCGATGCCATTGTCACCGGAGAACAGCGCCGCGAAATCATCAAAATTGGAAGCGATCAGGCCATTGAGTTTATCGCTATCCGTCTCCAATCGCCCAGTTTCGAAGTTGGTTGTTATTCCTATCTCCGCCAATGTATCGAGATCTGCATCAGCACCACTGACGGTTTCGTTCAGCATCTGGCGCAACTGATTTGACAGGCGGGAGGTTGTGGAATCTCCTTGCAAGAGGCCCGCTTTGCCGGTTTCCGGGTCATAGGCGGTCAGATTATTCAGGTTAGTGCGCAACGTATTGTAGGCGTTGACGAATTGCGTTACCGCATTGCGTACAGCGTCTGTATCCAGGTTAACGTCAAGACTTTCCGAGACGCCGGGGTTGGTATCGAGCAATGTGATCGTTACACCGTCGACCACGCTGCTGAACACGTTGTTCGGACTCACAGCGGTAAATCCATCAATGGTAAGCTCAGCGTCGGCCGCGGCCTGTTGCTCCAGAAGTTTGTTGTCAGCAGGCAAACCTTCCGGATCAAAGTTTAGTTGTGTGAGGTCGCCCGTATCACTGCCGTCAACACTTGCCGTAATTGTTATGGCATTGGCTGCACCAGTCTCCGCCGCAGTGAACACCAGACGACTACCATTTTGTTCGCGAATGATTGAGGCGGTGACTCCATTGTCTGAAGCTGAATTAACGGCATCTCTAACACTGGTAAGACTGTCGCTGCCGGTGGCAATGTCTACCGAAAAACTCTTTCCGTTCACCGAAATTGATAGTGTGCCGGTGCCAATCGCAGCGTCATCATTGATAAACGCAACGGAAGCCAGCTTGTGGCGTGACGCAAGCTTTTCCGCCTGAATGCTGTAGCTGCCAACTGCGGCATCACTGTCTGCACTTACTTTGAACAGGGCTTCATCGGATACGCTGGCTTCGCGCCCCTGGTAGAGCCCCGCTTCCTGGAGTTTAGTCAGTGCACCCTGAAAAGAGCTCAAACTGCTTTTTAAACCCCCGAATGCCGACAAGCGTGATTGGGCCCGGATTTCATTGGTGTTGAGGCGGGTTTCCTGGGGCGTTCGCTCAGCCTGTACCAGTTGCGAGACCAGGCCACTGATATCCAGACCTGATCCAATACCGCTTGAAGTAATTTGTGCCACAGTAGTCGCTCCCGCCTAGCCAGGCATTCCGGGTTTTTTTGACATCAGGGCATGGCAGTCGCTGTTGTCGGCTAACATTAAAACTCAACTTTCACTGTATGAATGCAATCTACGGGCCAATCACGCGAAGTCTTCAACCAAACTCGCTGCCCCTTTGGTGAATGCCTCCGCGAAACGCAACACAACCTCCGGTGGCAGCTGGCGTATCACTTCGCCGCTCTCGCTGTGAATAACCCGTACGATAGTGTGTCCGCTGCTGTCATCTACCGTAAATTCCAGCTCTCGCGCGCGTTCCCGAAGGATGTCATTCATCGCATCGATGGTTTCGTCAGATAGCGAAATCTCGATCGGTTTCTGCTTGTCATCCTCCATGGTAGCAACAGATTGTGTTGGCTCTGACGGTAAAACAATCGCGCGGTCAGCTTCTGCGGGCGGCAAACTTTTGCCGCTCGCGATTGGTAATGCCGGGGATGCGGGTGCCTTGTTTGTCAAAATGTCCATGCGCCTAACCTCGTCTGCAACGTGGCGACTTTTTTTTTGCAAGCCAAAAAGGGGCATGACCGTTGGCCATCCCCCTTTTCGACATTGAGAAACCCCCGCTATCGAACGGGGATTTCTGTCGCATCAGCGACTTACTGGAGCAAGGCCAGCACACTTTGCGGTGCCGAGTTGGCCTGCGCCAGAATGGACACGCCAGCCTGTTGCAAGATCTGAGCCCGGGTCAGCTTGGCGGTTTCTGCCGCAAAGTCTGCATCCTGGATTCGGCTGCGAGACGCAGACAGGTTCTCAGAAATGGTCTGCAGGTTAGCGATGGTCGATTCGAAGCGACTTTGTACCGCACCGAAATCACTGCGCAGGCTGCTGATGGACTCAAGTGCAGCATCTATACGGCTGATAGTGGTGTTCGCATTATCAACTGTGGTAACGCTAGCCGAGGCCAGCGAGGTGGTGCTGTCGATACCGATATCAGCCAGATTGGTAACGCCGCCAGTATCAGTCACATCGATCGCCTGCGAGGCCGTCAGGGTTAGCGAACCGCGGTTGGTCTGCGAAGTGCCGGCCTGATCAGCGACAACAGTTGTGCCGCCAAAGCCACCTGTTGGAGCGGTACCGCCGGCGTCAGTCAAGGTCGCCGCAGTCACGATATTTCGACCATCGGCAGCCGACAGCGTTAATGTTGTGCCTGACAGACTGGCGGTTACGCCAGTGTCATCTGAGCGCTGGTTAATTGCCGCAGCCAGCGTGCTGGCCGTTAAGGTGTTGCCGTTTAGGTCGTAGGCTGCCGCAGTACCACCATAGATATCGACGCCGTTAATGCTGAATGCATATTCGTCACCGGCAGTATCACCTGCAGTAATCGTGGTAAACGTATCGCTGACAGAGGTGTTCGCAGTGGTTGTCAGGCCGGGAATAGATGCCTCATTGATCGCGCGGGCTTTGGAGTATGCGCTGGTGTCATCGTAACCCGTACCCAGACTGGTCGTATAGTCGGTAGTTGATGCCACGGTTACTGCAGAGTTGGTGCCTACCGCAATTTCCAGCTGACCGTCAAAGGCAGTTGCTGAAACGTCGGTCGTCGCGGTTGCAATTTGACCAATTTGGCTTGCGCGGGCTCCACTGGACAGGTTCACACTGATGGTTTCGCCGACGTTGGCGCCGACCTGGAATTTGGCTGTACCGAAAGATCCGTCGAGTATTTTCTGACCGTTAAAGCTCGTTTGGCCTGCGATCCGGTCAATCTCCGCCAGCCGCTGCTGCACTTCTGCATCGAGCGCGGCTCGGTCAGAGGTTGAATTGGTGGCGTTAGCTGATTGCACAGACAGTTCACGGATGCGCTGTAGGTTATTGGTGATTTCGTCCAATGCAGCCTCACCAGTCTGCGCCAGCGAAATACCGTCATTGGCATTGCGCACCGCCTGGTTCAAGCCGTTAATCTGCGTAGTAAAGCGGGTAGCGATGGCCAAGCCTGCGGCATCATCCTTGGCGCTGTTAATGCGTAAACCCGTGGATAGGCGTTGCAGGGCCGTGTTCAGATCAGATTGGGACCGATCAACGTTGCGCTGAGCATTCAGTGAGGCAACGTTTGTGTTGATAACCAGAGACATGGTTGTACTCCTTCAATGAGTAAGAGCTTTGCTCGTTTCGGGACATCAGCCATGCAGGCCTTGTCGCGCTGTCACGTAAGTTATCGGCGCGTGGATGAGGCAGTTGAGTAAGTAGATGTACGTAGCTGGGGAATTTTTTGCTACAGGTCGTCGAAGAGACTGCTCAGCAGCCCAGAATTGCTGCTGATAGTTACAGGTAATTGAAGAGCGAGAGTTGCTGAACTTTGGCGAATGCCTGCTGCGACGCCTGCAGGGCTACCAGCGTCTGATTGAAACGGGTCGCAGCCTCGACGACGTCTACATCGCGAATGCCTGAGAGTGACTCCTGCAGTTGCAGTTTCACGTTCTGATTAATGTCTTCTTCCTGATCAATGACATTCAGCCGCGTTCCGATACTGGTCTGTATCTCAACAAGGTGGTCCAGGGCTTGCGCGATATTGCTCATTTCCTGATTTAGTGCGTTGTTCGTACTCGCACGGGCTGCGCCACTGTTTGCCGGCGTTTCCAAGGCTTGCGCTAGACGGTCAACAATGGAAAAAATATCGTCACGAGCGCTGGGCGCGATGGCAAATTCGTCTCCCGCCGCTGCCGGACCACTAACCGCGATAGTAACGCCCGCGAAGCTTATATCGGTCTGTTCATCGTAGCTGCCGGTGGCGATTACGGTTGCCGTATCGTCGAGAACCTCCCAGCTATCTGCGGCACTGAAACGCAGTGTGTAATTGCGCTGGTCCCAGACGCCATAGTCGGTTACGGAGCCGCTATCTATCACGACACTGCCCGTATTTGTGGCTGCTCCACTAGTAGTAAAGTGACCGTTTCCGGTTCGAATGCCCGTAAAAACCCGTGACCCAGGGTCAGCATCCGCCACACTGCGCGACGGTCCGAGCTGCAATTCACGGCGACCGTCGTCCCCATGGTATTGCAAGGTGCCGTTACTAAAACTGAAGGGTTGGGATTGTTCCTGATAGCCCGAAAATAGATAGGCGCCATCGCTGGCGCGGGTGTTCGCCAGTTGAAGAATATTGTCGAACTGTTCTCGTACTTCCCGCGCGATCGCCGCACGGGTTTCGTTGGATTGTGAGGCGTTGTTAGCCTGAATAGTCAGTTCGTTAACCCGCTGCATCGCGTTAATGACGCTGGACACCGTGCTTTCCTGGTTGCTCAGCCGGGTTCGCGCATAGTTACCGTTTTCGACGTACTGCTCTGCCTTGGCAATAGCAGTATCAATACCCACAGCCCTAACCGCACCTACTGGGTCGTCGGAGGCATTGAGCAGACGCTGCCCAGAGCTAATTTCTTGCTGAGTGCGGTTGAGTTTAGCCTGATTGTTCGCTATTCCGGTTAGACCCAGCTGGAAAATCTGGCTTGAAGAAATGCGCATGGGTTTATCCCCTACCTACCTGAACGCGTTAATCAGCGTCTGAAAAATGGTGTTGGATGTGCTCACCGCCTGCGCTGCGGCCTGATAGGCCTGTTGATAGCGCAGCATATTGGCAGCCTCTTCTTCCAGATTGACGCCTGAAACGGATTCACGTCGCGCTACGTTCTGGTTCAGCAGCGATAACTGAGAATTCGCTCTGATCGACGACGAACGTGTTGCCACAGCGACGTCACCAAGAACCGTAGCTGCCGATTCCATCACAGACGTGTTGCCATTATTGAACATGCCCGCGTCCTGTATTCCCAGCATGGCGCGCAGATTACGGTTATCGCCAACCCCTCCGCTATTGGCGCTAAGGTTGAAGCTGTCTCCCGCCGCAGGCTCACCCTGCAGGATCAGATCAGTGCCATTAATAGAAATCGTGCTACCACTGGTATAGGCGAAACTACCGGCACCGTTTATCTGATAAGTATTCGCATTCAAAAACTGGATAGATGCGCTCGCAAGCAGTGCTGGATCCGTTGAATCACTAACCTGCACGTTTGCTATCTGAACTGAACCGCTATTGGTGATGCTGGCGCTGACCCGGGTTGCTGAGGCCGCAGCAATATCGGCTGCGCTGTTTATCGCTCGTTCCAGTGAACCTGATACCGATGCGGTTGGCTGTATCAAGAATCGATCACCAGCTGCGGCGCTGCCGCTCACGACAATCGAGACACCATTTGCCTGGAAGGGATCAGCGGCCGACCCCGAACCAGTCATGGTTTGCAGAGACCCGGTAGTGCCATTAATCAAGCGGTAGTTGCTGCCGTCGTATTCCAACCTGTAGTTGTCGAGACCCAGCGCCGCCGTATCGGCGATGCTTGCATTGACCAGCGCCCCGCCACTATTGTTGGCAGAGGCCACGACTTCGGGCCCGCCCACTCGGAAAAAATCACCACCGAGCGATCCGTTGAGTGTCATGCCGCCAGCATGTTGCTGGTTTATCGTAGTTGCCAGTCCATAGGTCATGCGTCCGAGCTTTGACAGGGTCGGATCCATCACCTGCTCACGAAAATCCAGCGCGCCACCGAGACTGCCACCACTGATACGCTCGCTGAGATTCAATTGCCCGGCGGTGGTTTCCACGCTGACATCCAGACGGTTTGGATAATACTCGTTGCGCGTAACACCCAGCTCAAAATTACTTTTGTTGAGCACCAGCGCGTCACCGCTGCCAGTGAATACGTTGGTGGTATCGCCGTCCTGGCTCACTACCTTAATATCGAGGTAACTGCTCAATTCAAACAGTGCCTTATCGCGTTCGTCGAGCATATCGTTGGGCGCTTGCCCGCCCGCACTGATGCGCGCAGCCGCAATATCTTTATTGAGCTGGGCAATCTGTGCGGTAAGGCCATTGATCTCTTCGACCGAAGAACGCATTCGTGTGTTCAGCTCCTGCTCGATACGGCCAAATTGTGCCGTAACAGAGTCGAGACGACTGACCAGGGTATCGGTTTCAGCCAGCACAGCCTGGCGCGCCGACAAACTGCCGGGATCGTCCGCCAGTTGCTGCAGGCTGTTAAAAAAGGATGTTAATGCCGCAGATACACCGTTGGTGGTATCTGATAGCAGGTTATCAATCTGCGAAGACATATCGGTGTAGGCCTGCGCGTGATTATAGGCACTGGCACTGCTACGCATCTGATCCAGCACGAATTGATCGAACTGGCGCGCAATTCCAGAAACACCCACACCGCTACCAATCGCGCCAAAACCTGAGTATTGCGGCGTGTTGGTCGACAGCGACACCGTTTGTCGACTGTAGCCTTCGGTATTCACGTTGGCGATATTGTGGCTGGTGGTGGCCAACGCGCGCTGATAAGTGACAATAGCGGAAAGGGCCGAATTCAACATATCAGCCATGGTGGTAACCTCGAAAATCGCGCGCGTTAATCATTGCGATACCCCGTTATCGACTGTTTAGAGAAGAACTTGAGGCTTGCCGGTGCAGCGTATGTTCTAGCGCTGATGCCTCGGGTGTATAGCCCAACTGCCGCTCTATAACCGGAGCCAACCCCATGCCGTCTCCCTCAACCATGGATTGCGACAGTTCTTTGTCGAGCATGTCTTGGTAAAACCGTAGGTTCTGATCGGTAAACAATCCGCCCTCTGGCAAGGTGTCACGCATTTCTTTAAGCATCATCTGCACAAACAACGATTCAAATTGTTTAGCCACAGATTGGGTGGCCTGGCCATCAGCCTGTTTAGCCTGCGCTCGCATCTGAGCAAAGCCGGAGAAATCGTGATAACTGGTGCCGGAAAGATTCATCAGATCACCACCAGCTCTGCGCGCAGCGCCCCAGCCTGACTGAGGGCCTCCAGTATCGCTACCAGGTCTCCCGGTGCGGCACCAACGTTGTTAATTGCTTTGACGATATCTTCGAGAGTAACGCCGGTTTCTAACAGGAACATTCGCGATTCCGCCTGATCCACTTCGATACCGGAATCCGGGATGACCACGGTTTCGCCGCTGGAAAAGGGGCCTGGCTGACTAATGGTTGCACCTTCCGAAATGGAAACTGTCAACGAACCGTGACTGACGGCTGCCGGCATAACCCGAACATTACCGCCGATCACCACCGTACCTGAACGCGAGTTAACCACGACGCGCGCTGCTGCTTCACCGGGAGTGACTTCCAGGTTTTCCAGCATAGAAATAAACGTAACGTACTGCGAGCGCTCTTTCGGCCCGGCCACTCTTACCGATGTGGCATCAACAGCCTGTGCGGCCATGGGGCCGTAGGCCTCGTTTATCTGCTTGGCCAGGCGATGCGCGGTCGTAAAATCCGGTGTTTTCAGGTTTAGCCAGATCGAGCCATCTGCCGTCATGGAGCTCGGAGATTCACGTTCTACCGTGGCGCCGTTCGGGATACGGCCGGCGCTGGGAATGTTTACCGAGACCCGCGAACCGTCACTGCCCTGTACCCCCAGCCCACCTACCAAAAGACTCCCTTGTGCCACGGCGTAGACCTGCCCGTCGGCGCCCATCAACGGTGCCATCAGCAATGAGCCACCGCGCAAGCTCGAGGAGTTCCCAATCGAGGACACCGTCACATCGATGGCCTGCCCCGGCTTGGCAAAAGGTGGCAGTGAGGCGTGCAGAGAGACGGCCGCTACATTTTTAAGCTGCGGGTTGACGTTGTCCGGAACGCGCACGCCAAAATTGGATAGCATGTTTTTGATGCTCTGAATGGTGAACGGAGCCTGGCTGGTCTGATCGCCAGTACCGTTCAGGCCGACCACTAGACCGTAACCGACCAGTTGATTTGTGCGCACCCCGGCCACGTTGACCAGATCCTTGACCCGTTCGGCTTGTGCTACACCAGAACCAAGTACTAAAACAATCAGAGCAATTAACGGTTTCATAATTTCACCTCAGAACGGTGATAAAACAGATTGAAAGAAGCGTCCCAGCCATCCCATACGATTGGCATCAGCTATCGCGCCCTTGCCGCTGTAGGTAATACGGGCATCAGCGAGCTTGAAGGACGGTACAGAATTGTCGGCACCAATGTCTTCGGGCCTGACAACGCCGGTGACGCGAATAAACTCTTCACCCTGATTGATCGTTACCCACTTTTCCCCGCGTACCAAAAGATTGCCGTTAGGCAGCACTTCGCCGACCGTGACCGTGATACTGCCAGTCAGGCTATTGCTCTGACTGGAAGATCCCTGACCGGAAAATTCCTGATCGGCATCGATTGATGTTTCCAGGATGGGAATGCCGTCTTTGGTAACCCCACGCCCGAACAGCGTTACGCCGGGCACGGAATTGGATTGCTCTTTCGCGGTAGACGTACTGGATTGTTTCGATGCATCTGTCTGCTCCAGCAAGGTTACGGTAATAGAATCACCGACCTGACGGGCCCGCCGATCAAGAAACAGATTCAGACCGCGGCTAGCCATATAAATTGAGCCTGCTGATTCGGCCCGCTGCTCACGCACGGTTGACATGATTTCCGCATTGTCCGCCACGGGTTCCTTATCTGGTGCAGAACTGCAGGCCGCCAGGGTGGCCAGTATGGTAATCAGCAGCAGACGTTTCATCAGCGTTCTCACAGGTTGTTGTTCAGGTACTGCAGCATCTGATCGCTGGTTGAGATAGCTTTTGAATTCATCTCGTAAGCGCGCTGGGTTTCAATCATATTGACCAGCTCTTCCACTACATTGACGTTTGAGGTTTCAAGCGCACCCTGCATTACTGTTCCGAGACCACTTAGCCCAGGGGTCCCTGTTGTTGCCGTGCCGCTTGAGGCAGACTCCAAGTACAAATTGGCACCGATGGGTTCCAACCCTTCCGGGTTCACAAAATCAACCAACTGTATGCTGCCCACCTGTATCGGAGCGGACTGCCCAGCGACCTGAGCGCTGACCACCCCATCGCTGCCGATACTGATCGCCCGCGCCCCCTGGGGAACGGTAATGCCTGGCTCCAAGACATGACCGGCAGCCATGACTATCTGCCCCTGATCATCGAGCTGAAATTCACCATTGCGGGTATAGGCTGCTGTTCCATCGGGCATGGTAATTTGGAAAAAGCCGCGACCATCAATTGCCATATCCAGCGAGTTTTCGGTTTGTGCCACCGTACCCTGGCTGAATACTTTTTCGGTGGACACAACTCTCACACCAGTTCCCAGGTGTAATCCGGTCGCAGAACGGGTTTGCTGTGAGGTCTGGCTACCTACTTGTTTTACGTTCTGATAGAGCAGGTCTTCAAAGGTTGCCCTGCCCTTTTTAAACCCGACCGTATTGGCGTTCGCCAGGTTGTGGCTCACTACCTGCATCCGGGTTTGTTGTGCATCAAGGCCGGTTTTCGCGACCCAAAGAGACGGATTCATGGCTGTTCTCCTTCCACTAACCTGTTAACTAAGACGCATTAGACGACTACCGGCATCGGCCATTTCGCCGGCGGTACTCATCACTTTCACATCCATTTCGTAACGCCGCGCGAGCTGAATCATCCGCACCATGGCGTCGACCGCATTTACGTTGGAACTCTCCAGCGAACCCGACACCAGTTTCAAACTTGCATCGGGTGTGCCGCCAGCGCCGTTGCGCTGTCGAATCAAGCCATCTTCGCCTTTCACTATCTGGTTGTTATCCAGCGTAACCATGCGTATCCGATCGATGACCACTTGTGTTTCCGGGCCTTGCCCCAGCGGTACAATTGACACGCTGCCATCACCTCCGATACTCAGGCTTCGATGCTCGGGTACTGCGATAGGGCCACCTTCGCCCAACAGGCTCTCACCACTACCCAGTACCAATTGACCGTTGGCTGTGAGGTTCAGATCGCCGCGACGGCTATACGCTTCGCGGCCACTTTCATCCTGCACCACAAACCAACCGTCGCCGCCCATGGCGATATCCAGTGAGCGACCTGTGTGCTGAATAGCCCCCGGCGTTAGATCTATACCGTCATCGCCACTGAGCGCATTGGTACGTGTGGCGTGGCCGGGCCCTTCTATCTGCTGTGAAAATAGTGAATTGAAATCTGCACGAAAACCGGTTGTGGACACGTTCGCCAGATTATTGGCGTTAGTGGCCTGGGCGAGCGCCGTGTGTCTGGCGCCAGTCATGCCGAGATACAACATTTTGTCCATAACCGGTTACTCCTTCAGGCTTAGCGGATGTTGAGAATGGCCTGGGTGATCTGATCGGAGGTCGAGATCACCTGAGCGTTGGCTTGGTAGTTTCGTTGCGCGGTGACCATTTCAACCAGCTCCGCAGACAGATCTACATTCGAGCTTTCCAGTGCGGACGATTGAATCAAACCAAAGTTTGAGGTGCCGGGTTCGCCCAATCGAGGATCACCGGCGGTAAAAGTTTCCGCCCAGGTGTTTGCGCCGAGCTGCTGTAATCCTTGTGGATTGTTGAAGCCCGTTAACGCAATCTTGCCCAGTTGTTCAGACGCCTGATTACTGTAGCGAGCGGAAACCACGCCGTTAGAATCGATAGCCAAGCCGCTTAGAATGCCCGATTCAAAGCCGTCCTGTGCCAGGTTATTCACGACAAAATCATTGCCGTACTGGGTCGAATCACTGAAATCAATACTCAGATTTATGGGCCCCGCACCGTTGGTCGGTGTGTACGGAGGAAGGGTTACCAGTCCGTTGGCGGGCGCCTGTAGTAAGCCGGCTCCGTCAAACTGGAGTGTATTGGCACCGCCGACGGCGTTGCCGTCAATGAACAGATACTGAGACCAGGAGTTCGGCGCGGCATCTTTAACAAAATACATCGAGGCAGAATGGGAGGCGCCCTGCGAGTCATAGACCGTCATTGACGAGTTGTGGCTGAAAGTATCCAGGTTGCTCGGATCAAAGGGCGCAACTGCTGGTGCAATAGCGCCGGAGGGCAAGTTCAGCCCGACGGTGGCGGTACTGCTAGGCTTGGGTGGGAACGCCGTGTTCTTCAGTTGCAGGTCCTGCAGGGTACCTGTGGCAAAGTTACCGCCGGTGGTCGCCGGAAAGATTTGCAGGCGATTCAGATCGGTATTCACCACAAAGCCCTCTTTGTCGAGACTGAACTCACCGGCTCGCGAGTAGACCAATCCCTGGTCAACGCTGGACAGAGTGAAAAAGCCATCGCCATTGATGGCCAAATCCAGGTTGTTGTTGGTCAGGGTTACGTTGCCTTGCGAAAACTGCTGATTGATCTTTGCCAGTTTCACACCGGCCCCGGTTTGGGTGTTGCTGGCGTCAGTCAATGAACTGGCAAAGACATCAGAAAATACGGCCTTCGACCGCTTAAACCCGGTGGTACCCACATTGGCAATATTGTTTGCGGTAACATCCAGATGCCTGGATGCAGCATTCAAGCCGGTCAATGCAATATCAAAACTCATGGTTTGCTCTCCTTCTGGCCCAGGGGCCTGACAAATCAGCTGATGGATTTCACATCCGACAGCTGGAAACTACCTAAACCCTTCAATTCCACCGTGGCACTGCCGCCGCCGGACGGCAGACTGACACTGTTGATGGGTGCGTAAATATGATTCTGCAGGGCTTCCTGTTGTTTGCCGGTAAAGTAACTGGCACGAATCTGGTATTTGCCGGCAGGCGCCAGCGAGCCATCGTTAGCGCGACCATCCCAGCTGTAATCCAATGCCCCTGCCGACTGCGGACCAAGGTTGATACGCTTGATGACCTCGCCATTGGCTCTGACTACTTCTACCTGTACCCCGGTGCTCGCCGTCGGCAAGTCAACCTGGCCGCGCACGGCTGTTGCGCCATCGAACCTTGCCTGGTTGGAAGCCACTAGCGCCTGTTTGTCTACCAGCGTTGCAGCATTTAGCATTTGGGACGATTTAAGTGAGTCCGCCAGTGTACTCATGGACTTGTTAATCTCACCGATGCCACTGACCGTGCTGAACTGTGCCATCTGACCAAGAAACTCATTGTTATCTAGCGGCTTGAACGGATCTTGATGTTTCATCTGCGCCAGCATGAGTTTCATAAAATCGTTTTGACCGAGATTTTCATCACCTTTACTGGTGGCGGCCTGTTGCGCTTGAATATCACTGATTGTTCTTAATTCCATCGCCGGTAATCCTTATTTTCCTAACTGCAGAGTTCGCATCATCAGGTCTTTCGACGTATTGAAGACCTCGGCGCTGTTCTGAAAGGAGCGCGAAGCGGAGATCATATTGGCCATCTCTTCCACTTCGTTAACATTCGATACATAGACATATCCTTCGCCGTCAGCCTGGGGATTGCCGGGTTCGTAACGGCGGGCAACGGGTGCGGTGCTCTCCGTAACCCCGCTTACTGCCACCCCTGCGCTATCGAGTCCTTTTAGCACGGTCGAAAACACCGGTTGCTTGGCTCGATAGGCTTCGTTTTCTGAAGAAGCGACGGCATCGGCATTAGCCATATTGCTGGCAGTGGTATTAAGCCGCAGCATCTGGGCATTCATTGCACTGCCCGCGATATCAAGAATGTTGAACATGCTCAACGTCCTCCGGTAATGGCATTTTTAAGCCCACTGAATTTGCTACCCAGGAAAGTCAGCGTGGACTGATAACGAATTGCGTTGTCGGCAAACTGTGCCTGCTCGATATGCAGTTCCACCGTGTTGCCATCCTGGCTGGGTTGGTAGGGGTTGCGATACTTGACCCCTGCTTCAATGTGACGCTGGTTGTCGGCGGCGCTGATGTGTCCGCTCTGAGTATTGGCTAACGAGATGCTGCGATTTTGCTGGGCTTTGCCCAGTGCCTCTCTGAAGTCAATATCGCGTGCTTTATATCCAGGGGTGTCGACATTGGCGATATTGGAACCCAAAACCTCTGCGCGACGGGCACGCGAGTAAAGCGCCTGTTCGTGAACACCGAGTGCGGTATCAAAGTTAATGGGCATAAAAAATCCTAAAGTTTTGTCAGTGGTTGCCGACAGAGCTTCTGCAACAGCCGTGCCATGATTTTTTAGCCAATACTTTCATAGGGTTACAGTTTCAGGCCAAAAAACTGTCCGTGCCGAATGTAGGAATGCGGCAAGGGTTTGCCGCTTGTGTGCACATGCTTGCCGGTGGCGGCAAAGCTCACCACCATGGCTTTCTGGCACGCTACTTGCTGCCTGGAGGGAGAACGACAAATTTTTGACGGGTCATAACAGGATGGCAACCACCGCTAACACGATACGACAGTTCTGGGCGCTTGCTCTGCTGGCGCTGCCAATGGTGGCCAGTGCTGACCCCCTGCAATCGGAGCGCAGTATCCGCAACGCTGCCAAACATCACATAGCGGCTCGCCACCCCTGGAAACATCTGGACCACGAGGTGGTGGCTGGGCGCCTTGATAGCCGCAGTCGTCTGCCGCGTTGCGCCGGCCCACTGGAGGCTTTCACTCCGCCGCGTGCTGTGATTAGGCAGCGCACAACGGTCGGTGTGCGCTGTACCGCCGGCAGCAGCTGGACAATCTATCTGCCGGTAACCGTGAATGCCTTCGCCAACGCCCTGGTTGCCACCCGCCCCCTGCCGCGTGGCAGCGTGCTGGATGAAAGCTCTGTCCGCTCCGTAAAACGCAATATTTCAGCGCTCGGCTACGGTTATATCGATAATCTGCAAATAGCGGGCGGATATCGCGCCAGCCGATCGATAAGCGCTGGAGCGGTAATAACCCCAAACATGGTCGAATCAGCGGTGATGATCAAACGCGGCCAAACGGTCACACTGTTTGCGCGTTACGGCTCTGTTGGGGTGTCCATGACGGGCGTTGCCGCCAGCGATGCCAGTCTTGGCAACCGTATCAGTGTAAAGAATCTGAAATCCGGAAAAACTGTGGAAGGTATTGTTCGCTCGTCAGAGATGGTGGAAGTGTTGTTATGACGCTGATCGCCACTAAAGATTTCTAGACATTAACCGATAACTCTTTTACGCGTACGACGAATTAACAGCAGGCATTGCCATGGTAGACAAGATCAACAGCCCCACGCCCCCTCCGTCGCGCCGGCCCGAGACGGGAAACGCGCGAGCGACACAGGAAGGCTCCAGAGAAATCTCCATTAATGACAATGGATTACAGGGCACATCTGCGAACCAGCCTGAGCAGGCAGCACGCTCAACTTTTGAGCAGTTACAGGCCAATGTCGCCAATAGTACCGAGATTGATATGGGCAAGGTGTCGGCCATAAAGTCGGCGATAGAGCGTGGCGACTATGCCATCGATGCGCAGCGGATTTCGCGTGCGGTGGTAGATCTTGAGCAGTTGTTGCGGGCTTGAGCCCCAGCGACTGTATTGCACTAGAGGACTTTCAGATGACAAGAAAAATCGACATCATCAGCATCACGCGGGATATTATCGCGGCAATTCACCAATTCAAAGGTGTGTTGATAGAAGAAGCCAACGCGCTGGTGCAAACCGATAAGACTGCCTTGCTCGAAATCGCCGAACGCAAAGTACGCTACGCCGATCATCTTGATCAGCTGGTCAAAACCCGCGCTAAAATGTTTTCGTCACTGGGTATCGATGAATCCGACGATGACGCGGTAAAATCCCTATTTAACGATTGCGGTCAGGTACATTTGATCGACCGCGACTGGCATAGCGCGATGACCACCCTGCAGGAGTGCGAAACAATGAATTCGCGCGCCGGAGTCGACATTCAGGTACAGTCGCACTATGTGCGCCGCGGTCTTGAAGTGCTCGGTGGAAAGCCCTTACACCGCAGCTATGGCGCAAACGGCTATTATGAAGATGAAGGGCTGGCAACGAATTTGGGTACTGCCTGACTCCAGAGCACATCTATCGCTGCACTGGGCCCTGCAGCGGCACTCAACCCATTGGAGCAAGAGTGAATCTATCGCAGCCCCCTAGCGTCTGGCGCCATACCGTACCTCGCATACTTCTCGTTGCACTGGCCTACGCCGCGCTGGCTCACTTGGGGCTGCGTTTTGCCATTCCACCGGGCTACGCGACTGCCGTGTGGCCCCCCTCAGGCTTGGCCCTGGCAGCCGTATTGATTTGGGGCCATTGGGCAGCCCTTGGCGTGTTTCTTGGCTCATTTCTGGTCAATGCATGGCTCACCGGGATTGGCGCCATGAATGCTTTGCTGCTGCCAGCCGGCATTGCTGCAGGCTCTGCGTTGCAGGCCAGTGTGGGCCGAATTCTGATTACCCGTTACAGTTCGCCACCCTGGAGCTTTCTGCAATTACGCCAGGCGCTCTTTATCATCCTGTTGGGTGGCCCACTGGCCTGTCTTGTATCAACTACCGTCGGCAACTCAATCTTATTCATGATGGGACGCTTCGAAGGCGGCGGATTTTCCGACAGTTGGTTTAACTGGTGGGTTGGCGATGCTCTGGGCGTGCTGGTCTTTGCCCCTATTCTTGTCATGCTCGTGCAGCCCGAGAAGATTATCAGTTCGCGCCGCAAACTGGTGATATGTCTGCCCTTAGTGTTTATGTATCTGTTTCTGAACCTGCTGTATCTGACAGGCAAGAATCGCTACGAAGAACAGTTAAGCGCCACACTCGACAGCGAAACCCAGTTGCAGGCGACTTTTTTTAAAGAACACATCAACCGGAAAACGGGCATGCTGCACAGCCTCGCCGGTTTGTTTGAAGCCTCAGAACATGTGTCGCGGGAGGAATTTCGTCGGTTCTACAACAACGTGGGGCGAACCCTCGACCACACACCGACCCTGGGTTGGGCACCCCGAATTACACCAGACCAAGTGGACAGCTTAGTAGCGCGGGCAACCAATGAAGGTCTCAAGGACTTTCGGCTTTTTGAAATGGGTGCAGACGGGCCCCAGCCAATCACGGCACGCGATATCTACCAGCCACTGTTTTACATCGAGCCATCTGCGCGACACCCCAAGGCGTTCGGATTTGACTTGTTATCGGAAAGCATGCGCCGCGCAGCCATAAAAAAAGCACAAGTGACGGACAGCATTACGGTTGCCGGTCCGCTGTACATTGTTGGCGGCGAGGCCCCGCAGTGGGTTTATGTGCTGACCCGCTCACTGGCGGCCGACGCAGGGGACGCGGTGCTTTCGATTATCTGGATTGAGCAGCTGGTTAAGCCACTCGTCAATGCCATCAGTGGCGACAGAATCGGCTACCGCTTGCTGGACATGGAAACGGGCGAAGCACTTTACAGTGCTGACAGTGCAGCGTTCAGAAGTGCGATCAACCAGAGCCAGCCCCTTGAATTCCTTGATCGAACACTCATTCTGGAAAGCTGGGTTACCAATGCTCATGTTGCCCAGACCATCAATGAGCGCATGGCGCCGCTGGTGGTCGGCGGCTTCTTTATAATCGGCGCCATTGCCCTGCTACTGATCAATTCCACTGGCGCCCAAGAGTCGGCACAGAAACTGGTTACGTCTAAAACCCGGGAGTTGCGTCAAGAACGGGAATTTCTGGAAACCATCATCGACAATCTCCCGATGATTCTCTACATCAAAGATGCAAAAACACGGCAGTATGTTCGTGTAAACAAGGCTGGGTATGACGTGATGCGGGAGGAGGCACCAGACCCCGTTAACAGCACCCAGGAAGAGCTCTTTCTGAGTCAGATGGGGGAAAGCAGCCGCACAATTGACGACAAAGTGGTTTTTGAAAAAGCCACAGTGCAGGACATAACCCACTTTGAGCATCGGGATGAGGTGCTCTGGTTTAACAACATTAAAGTACCAATCGAAGACCCGGATACCGGGCAGGTTAGATATATTCTGGGGTTATCAGAGGATATCACCGGCCAGCGCAATGCAGAGCGCTCCATCAGCGAAGCGCGAGAGCGCTTTAGCCTTATCTTGGAGCACATCGGTGAAGGCCTGGTCGGAATCGATACGACTGGCGCGATTACCTTTGTTAATCCTGCGGCGCAAACCCTGCTCGGCTACAGCGAGGATGACCTCCTGCAGCAGAACGCGCATGCGCTGTTCCAGCATCACTACGCCGATGGCCGCCCCTTTCCCAAGGATAAAAGCCACATCCTGCGCACCTTAATTACGGGTACAGGCTGCCGGCTCGACGACCAGGTGTTCTGGCACCGCGACGGCATGTCCATTCCGGTGGAGTTTGTGTGCAGCCCAATATTCGAAGGCGGCAATATCGCTGGTGCAGTGATTGTATTTAGCGATATTTCCAAGCGTCTCACTGTGGAGCGCCTGCAAATTGAGCAAACCCGGCGCGTGCAACAGGCCAATGAAGATCTGGAGGAATTCAGTTACGTAGCCAGCCATGACCTGCAAGAACCCCTTCGCACGCTTACCTGTTTCTGCGATTTCCTCGAAGAAGACCTAGGCGACGATCTGCCGGAGGCTGCTGCCACCGATCTGGAACATATCAAGCAGGCCTCACGGCGCATGAGCCGTCTGATCAACGACATGCTGGCTTATTCTCGGGCTGGTCGGGCATCCCTTGAATTGGTACCCGTTGACCTTACCGATTGTCTGGCTCAGGTACAGAAAGACCTGGCGCTGCTGATACGTGAACGACAGGCGGTAATCACTGTCAGCGACGAACTGCCCTTTGTACAGGGTGAGCGCAACAGTCTTATTAGGGTTTTCCAGAACCTGATCCAGAACAGCATCCGCTATTGTGAGGCAACGCCGCCCAAAATAGAGGTCTACGTGTCGGGAACTGACGGGAACTCCGTAACTATTGCAGTATCAGATAATGGGATAGGTATCGAAGAACAATACCTAGACCATATTTTTGGTGCCTTCCGCCGGCTGCATAACGCTGATGAATATGAAGGTTCCGGAATTGGATTAGCTGTCGTCAAAAAACTGGTTGAGGTACATAAAGGCAGTATCTGGGTGAAGTCGGAACCGGGGCATGGGAGCATATTTTACGTGAAACTAAATCGTTCTATTATTTAGGAAACAGTTAGTTACATGACCTACCTAGAATGTAGATTAGGAAAAGCGCCCGCGCCAATCATGCGCCGGCAAACCGCACGCCGTACGACGGGTGACCCGAATGGTAAGTAACGATACTATAACCCTTTGCTTTCGAAGTATGACGCCAATAATGATGCCAATGAAGTCCGTATCCACCCTCCTGCGCTGTACACTGACAGTCGTCGCCTTGCTCTACGGTTCAGCCTGCGCGCAGGCTGCCACCCAGCTCGAATCGCCCCTGCAACCCACACCGATACAGACCCAGACGGCGAAAATGATCGTCAAGCAGCTGGAGCAGGAACACTACGTCAACATGAAGCTGGATGACAAAACCTCCGGCTTGTTACTTGATGCCTATATTCGGACCCTCGATCCAGGGCGAGTGTTCTTTCTGCAATCAGACATCAACGAATTCCAGCGGCTTCGCAGTCAGCTCGATGACGAGCTGAAGAAGGGTGAGCTAAAAAGTGGGTTCGCAATCTACAACCGCTATCATCAGCGACTGACAGATCGTCTGAATAAAATTGTCAGCGCCCTTCCGGCGATGATCAAATCCTTCGATTTTACGGCAGAAGAAGATTTGGTCGTGGACCGGGAAAAGGAGCCCTGGCCTGCCACCGCCAAGGAAGCCGATGATCTGTGGCGCAAGCAAATCAAAAACCGGGTGTTGTCGCTGAAACTGTCGGGCAAGGAAACCAAGGACATACAGGAGCTGTTGCTCAAGCGCTACCAGAATCAGTTAAGCCGGGTTTCCCAATCCACCAGCGAAGATGTTTTCCAGTACTACATGAATTCGCTGGCAGCGCTTTATGACCCCCATACCGATTATTTTTCACCGCGCTTATCTGAAAATTTCCAGATCAATATGAGTCTGAAACTGGAAGGTATTGGCGCCGTATTACAGGCCGATGACGAATACACCAAAGTGGTGCGGTTGGTTCCGGCGGGGCCGGCTGACAAGAATGGCCAGCTGCACCCGGCAGATCGCATCATTGCGGTCGGTGAAGGACGTAAAGGCGAGTTCAAAGATGTGATCGGCTGGCGTCTGGACGACGTGGTCGACCTGATTCGGGGCCCCAAAGGGACTATTGTCCGTTTGCAGGTGATTCCCGCTGCGGCCCAAAGTGAAGAAGTGCGAAAGACCGTAACCATTGAGCGCAACGAGGTAAAACTCGAGGAACAGAGCGCTAAGAAAAAGATGATCAAGGTCTACCAAGAGGGACGGCTGGTAAAAGTGGGTGTTATCAGCATTCCTGCGTTTTACTTGGATTTTGAGGCTCTGCGTCGCGGCGACCCCGATTTTCGCAGCTCTACCCGCGACACCCAGCGGCTGCTCAATGAGCTGCTGGCCGATGGCGCCGAAGGCATTGTGATTGACCTGCGCGACAACGGCGGTGGTTCACTGGCCGAGGCCAATGCCCTCACCGGCCTGTTTATCGAATCCGGCCCTACCGTGCAGATACGCTTTGCCAATGCGTGGGTGAAACGCGAAGGTAAGCGACGCAGTAGCGATTACTACGATGGCCCACTGGCCGTTCTGATCAATCGCATGAGCGCCTCAGCCTCGGAAATTTTCGCTGGTGCCATTCAGGATTATCAGCGCGGAATTGTCATTGGCAATCAGTCTTTCGGTAAAGGTACCGTGCAGTCGATCAACCCGCTGCAGCACGGGCAGCTAAAATTGACTGAATCCAAGTTTTACCGGATTTCCGGTGAAAGCACACAGCACAATGGGGTGCTGCCGGATATCGAATTTCCGGCTATCTACGATAAAGACCTAGTGGGCGAGAGCACCCTCGATAACGCCCTGCCCTGGGATCGTATTGCCCCGGTGTACCACAATACCTATTTTGACCTGCAGGCCGAATTGCCCGAGCTGCGTGAACGCCACCGCAAACGCGCCGCGAAAGATCCCGACTTCCAGTTTATGAGTTCTCAGCTGGATCAGATGGAAGAATTCCGCAATGTCAAAACGCTGTCTTTAAACGAAGAGGTGCGTCGAAAACAGCGTGATGAACGGCGCAAATTGCAGCTGATGATGGAAAACAAGCGTCGTGTCGCAAAGGGCGAAGAACCCCTCGCCTCACTCACGGACGATGACACCGAAGAGCCTGAAGAAACAGCCCCTGACGGCAAAGAAAAGGAAGAAACACCTGACCCACTGCTGATTGAAGCCAGCCATATACTGGTGGATAGCATGCCGATTTTTGCCAGACCGCAGATGGCGGAAGCGATCAAGTAACCTCGCAAACGGCCCGCCGCGCGGGCCGTACTGAGGTTAAGCTTCTACCCTCTCCCGCGTGACCGAACGCATGGTGACAAACTCTTCTGCCACTGATGGATGAATGCCTATGGTGGCGTCAAAGTCAGCCTTAGTCGCCCCCATTTTTATAGCGATAGCAATCCCCTGAATCACTTCAGCGGCTTCATCGCCCAGCATGTGTGCACCAACCACGCGATCGCTTTGCGCGTCTACCAGGAGCTTGAGAAAGACCTTGCCCTGATGATCGCCCAGCGTGTGTTTAAGGTGGCGAAAACGCGAGGTGAAAACCTTGATTTTGCTATAGCGTGAAAGTGCTTCTTCTTCTGACAAACCAACGGTGGCTACATTGGGGTGGCTGAAGATCGCGGTTGCGATATTACTGTAATCTACGCTGCGCTGTTCACCGTTGTAGAGGTTCGCTGCCAGCGTCATACCTTCGGCCAGGGCCACCGGTGTTAATTCAATACCACCGGTTACATCGCCCAGTGCATAGATGCCGGGCTCGCTGGTTTCGAATTTGTCGTTCACCGCGATAAAGCCCTTGTCATCAAGCGCCACATTCACTGTATCCAGCCCCAGCCCTTCTAGCAGCGGCTTACGACCCGTGGCGTACAGCACCAAACCGGTCTCAATTGTCGAGCCATCATCAAGCGTCAAGCGATAGCCGTCACCCTCTGAATCGATCCGGCTAACATTGGACTCAAACCGGATATCAACCCCTTCACGTTGCATCTCTTCCGCCAGAATCTGTCGTACCTCTTCGTCGAAGCCACGCAAAAACAATTGTCGGCGGTACAGCTGGGTAGTTTTCACGCCGAGACCATTGAGGATGCTGGCAAACTCACAGGCGATATAGCCGCCACCAACAACAACCGCAGTTTCTGGCAGTTTGTCGAGATAAAAAATCTCATTCGATGAGATGGCGTGCTCTCGGCCGGGTATCTCGGGGATGAAAGGCCAGCCCCCGACCGCAAGCAAGATATGCTTGCAGCGAAAGGTCTGCTGGTTGATCACAACCTGGTGTGGACCGCTAAGTGCGGCATGGCCGCGTATGATTTCTACGTTAGCGCCGCTGAGTATGTTGCCGTATACACCATTCAAGCGCTCTATTTCACGGGTTTTGTTGTCCCTCAAGGTCGGCCAGTCAAACCGCAGATTGTCTGCGGTGAAGCCAAAAGAGCCCGCATTGCGAATATCACCAGCCACATGTGCAGCATAGCTGAACAACTTTTTGGGAACACAACCCACGTTCACGCAGGTGCCGCCCAAATAGCGCTCTTCAGCGATAGCGACTCTGGCGCCAAAACCAGCGGCCATGCGCGCCGCTCTCACCCCGCCGGAGCCGGCGCCGATAACAAAAAGATCGTAGTCAAAATCCATGGTGTTTCCTGTATTTCCTTTTGCAGACGAGCGCGGCGCTTACGGATCCTGTGCGAGCTGAGCCGGCGACTCATACCAGGCCAACTGCTCACGCAATCTCACCACTTCACCGACGATAATAAGCGTTGGCGCAACAACCTCCTCGCGTGTCACCAGTTCCGGCATGGTGGCCAGAGTGCCCACCAAGACCTTGTGATTGGGAGTTGTTCCTTGTTGGATCAGCGCCATCGGCGTGTCCGCATGTCGCCCGTGGGCGATCATCTCTCGGCAGATGATGGCCAGGCCTTGCAGGCCCATATAAAACACCACTGTCTGCTGGGTATGAACCAGCTCCTGCCAGGGCAAGTCCATGGTGTTATCTTTTAGATGACCCGTAACGAAACGCACGGACTGGGCATAATCTCGATGGGTCAGTGGAATCCCGGAATAACTGGCACAACCGGCAGCAGCTGTGATACCCGGCACAACCTGAAATGGGATGCGCTCCTGCGCCAGACCGGCTAGTTCCTCGCCGCCGCGACCAAAAATAAACGGATCGCCGCCTTTCAGGCGCAATACTCGCTTGCCTTCTTTTGCCAGACGGATAAGCAGCTGATTGATGTCTTCCTGAGGCATGGTGTGCTGGGAGCGGGCCTTTCCAACGTAAACGCGCTCCGCATCCTTGCGACACAGATCGACGATTTCGTCCGCCACGAGACGGTCATACAAGACAACGTCGGCTTTCTGCATCAAGCGCAGCGCCTTGAAGGTCAGCAGATCAGGATCACCGGGACCGGCCCCCACCAGGTAGACTTCACCGCGCGGCGCTGGCTTGGCATCACGCAGCTCGCTTTCCAGCATATCTTCCGCAGCTTGCCGACGACCGGCGAACATTAACTCAGCAACTGGCCCCTGCAGAATGTGCTCCCAAAAATCGCGCCGTAGATCGAAGTCAGGAATACGTCGACGAACCCTGTCGCGAAACTTTCCCACGAGCTCGGTCAGGCGGCCGTAACTCGCTGGTATGGTGGATTCGAGCCGAGCCCGCAGCAACCGCGCCAGCACCGGGCTGCGGCCACCGCTGCTAACAGCGATAATTAGCGGTGAGCGATCGACAATGGAAGGCAGTATCACAGTGCACAGCTCAGGCTGATCCACTACATTTACCAGCACATTGCGCGCTTTCGCAGCCTCTGACACCACCCGGTTTATGTCAACATCGTCAGTAGCGGCAATCACGAGCATGGCGTTTTCAAGGTCGCTCTCTGCGAACTCGCGCTCATGAAACGCACCGCCACTGTCGCGGCACAGGGTTTTGAGCTGCGCCTCAATGCTCGGCGCCACCGCCGTGACCCTGGCGCCTGCCCGCGTTAGCGCGCCGGCCTTGCGCAGAGCGACCGTGCCACCCCCTACCACCAGACAGTGAGTCTGGGCAATACGTGTAAAGAGTGGCAAATAGTCCATGGCTAGCCCGCCTTGATCACATCACATTGCATGAACGCGCGTAGTGCCTCAGGTACCACAACACTGCCGTCCCCCTGCTGATAGTTTTCGAGGATCGCGACCAGCGTGCGCCCTACTGCCAGCGCAGAACCGTTTAGTGTGTGAAGGTATTCAGGTTTACCTGTCTCCGGATTACGCCAGCGCGCCAGCATCCGCCGCGCCTGGAAATCGCCAAAGTTGCTGCAGGAAGAAATCTCACGGTATTGATTTTGCGCGGGCAACCACACTTCCAAGTCATAAGTTTTTTGCGCTGAAAAGCCGATATCTCCGCCGCATAACAACACTTTGCGATAAGGTAATTCAAGGGCCTGCAATATGGCTTCAGCGTGCCCAGTGAGGGTCTCCAACGCGGCATCGGACTCTGAGGGTTTCACCAGCTGCACCAGCTCGACCTTTTCAAACTGGTGCTGGCGAATCATCCCGCGGGTATCGCGACCGTAGGAACCCGCCTCACTGCGAAAACATGGGGTATGGCAGGTAAAGCGTAAGCCCTGCTCAAGATCCGCAGCGTCGACGATGGTGTCACGCAATAGATTGGTAACGGGCACTTCGGCGGTTGGAATCAGGTAGTACTCCTGATCGCCCTGTAGCTTGAACAGGTCCTCTTCAAATTTAGGGAGCTGGCCGGTGCCGCGCAGCGAATCCTTGTTCACCATATAAGGCACATAAACTTCAGTGTAGCCATGCTGGCCGATATGGGTGTTGAGCATAAACTGTATTAGCGCCCGGTGCATGCGGGCAATGTCACCACGCATTACACTGAAACGGCTGCCAGTAAGTTTGGCAGCAACATCAAAATCAAGCCCGCCGAGATTTTCACCCACGTCGACATGGTCCCTGACCTCGAAGTCAAAGCTCCTTGGTTCGCCCCAGCGCGCTATCTCAAGATTGTCTTCTTCGCTAGCCCCTTCGGGCACATCCGCGTGCGGGATATTGGGGACACCGAGCATCAGATTATCGAGCTCGTCCTGGGCCGTTTTGGCTTTGGCAGTCAGTTCACCCAGCTGGGTTTCGATTTTCTCAAGCGTCGCATTGACTGTGGCTTTTGCCTCATCAATAGCAACCCCGCTTTTAACCAGCTCTCCGATTTTTTTCGAGGCCTGTTTGCGTTCAGCCAGAAGGTTTTGACTGTCGATATCGGCCTGTTTCCGGGCTTGATCCAGTGCTTCAAACGCGGCAACGTCAAACTGGAAATTGCGTTTGGACAGTTGGTCGGCAATTGCCTGTGGGTTTTGCCTTACCAGTTTCAGGTCGAGCATCGAAAAAGAATCTCCGTTAATCAGCGCATCAGTAAAATGCCCAAGCCGCAGCCAAGAACACAGCTTGCTATGGTGGCGGTCACATAAGCTACCGCCAGTACCCAACGCCCGCCCTCAAGCATGGCGACGGTTTCCAGGGCAAAGGTTGAGAATGTTGTAAACGCACCCAGAAAACCCACCATCAGTAGATAGCGGTTGTCTGCATGCACGGCGCCACGCTCTGCGATCAGTACATAGAGCAAACCAATGGCAAACGACCCCAAGGTATTAACCCCAAAGGTTGCCCATGGCCAGTCGTGACTATACCAGCTAAAACTGGCACGACCGATGGCGAAGCGGCTGACTGCGCCCAGCGCGCCACCCAATGCCACCAGCAGGTATTGTAACATCAGGAGTAACGCTTCCAGTTACTGCCGTTATCCAATTGCCGAAGATACTCCAACTTGTCGGCAATTTTCTTTTCAAGGCCCCGTCCAACCGGTTCGTAATAGCGCGTATTCTTAAGCGTTTCGGGGAAATAATTCTCTCCAGCGGCGTAGGCATCGGGATAATCGTGGGCGTAGCGATACTCTTCACCATAACCCTGCTCTTTCATCAGGCGGGTGGGCGCATTGCGCAAATGCAGCGGCACGGGCTCGCTACCCTGTTGCTGGATGTCTTTCAGCACTGCTTTGTACGCTTTATAAACAGCGTTACTTTTCGGTGCGCACGCCATATACACCACGGCTTGCGCCAGAGCCAATTCCCCTTCGGGACTGCCGAGGCGTTCCTGTACGTCCCACGCATTCAGTGCAATCTGCAGCGCGCGGGGGTCGGCATTGCCAACATCTTCACTGGCCATTCTCACCACTCTGCGTCCGACGTATAGTGGATCACAGCCACCATCGATCATGCGGGCAAACCAGTACAGTGCCGCATCGGGAGAGCTGCCACGAACAGCCTTGTGCAGAGCCGATATCTGGTCGTAAAAATCATCCCCTTGCTTGTCGAAGCGACGTGGCTGGCCACTAAGAATTTCCTCAATAATTGCGTCGGTCAGCTGCTCTGGATGCCCGGCGGCATAAGCCATGTCCATCGCCAGCTCAAGGAAATTCAGGGCGCGCCTAGCATCGCCGTCGGCAGCACGGGCCAGGCGTTCCAACAGGGTGTCGTCGCAGGCGACATTCAATCTGTCGCGACTGCTGCGCAGGATAGCCTGCAGGGTTTCGGTCGATAGCGACTGGAGGCGGTAAACACGTGCGCGTGAAAGGAGTGCGTTATTCAGTTCAAAGCTGGGGTTTTCTGTTGTCGCGCCTACAAATATCACTGTGCCGTCTTCGACAAAGGGTAAAAAGGCATCTTGCTGCGCTTTGTTGAAGCGATGCACTTCGTCAACAAACAGAACGGTTTGCCGGCCCAAAAGCTGCTGATTTTTCGCATCTTCAATGGCGGCGCGGATTTCCTTCACGCCAGCAAGCACTGCTGAGACGGTGATAAAGTGAGCATCACAAAGCTGGGCAATCAATTTCGCCAGCGTGGTTTTCCCTACTCCCGGTGGCCCCCAGAAAATCATCGAGTGCAGCTGCCCGGAATCGAGCGCTTCACGCAGCGGCTTGTTGGGGCCAATAAGGTGTTCCTGCCCGAGAAAGCCCGCCAGATCGAGTGGACGCATGCGCGCCGCGAGCGGTTGGGAGTCGCTCACGACGCCCCTTCCTGCGTGAAGATAAATCGGCTTTCCGCTATCGGCGCCTGATTGGCCGTCACGTTCTTCAGGGCAATACTGGTTTCCTGTCCGAGCTTGTCGCGCAGGGTCATTCGCGCGAGTTTGCCCTCGGTAAAGGTCAACACCAACCTGGAGAATTCACTCTGTTTCTGGCGCGGCTTGAGCACATACTGGCGCGTCTCCTTGCCACTCACCAGACTGATGTCGTACTGCGATGCCAGCTCATCTGCGGTGGCAGCGAGTATCATAAGCGGTGTCTGCGAAACAGAACTGAAGGGTTCTTCGGTGAGCTGTTCAAAGTCTGGATCATAACGCCACAGGGATTGACCGTTCGTCAGAATGAGGTAGCGATATGGCGCAGCAACTTCCCAGCGCATGTGGTGTGGCCGCTGAAATTGCAGTGTGCCGGATGACGTTTCGAGAATTTCACCCTCGTCATCACGTACGGTCTGTTCAAAGGTGGCGGCCAGGTTTTTCAGTTCACCGAGTGTGGCTGACAGCGTGTCCGCTGCGGTTTCAGCGCGCAAAGCACCAGAAACCAGAAGCAGCGACACCAAACACACTCGCAATAACATTCGCATCATGAAGTCGAACCTTCTATTCAACTGGCGGCGGCGCCAGTACTTCTCGTGACCCGTTGGTGCCCATTTCACTGACGACACCAGCGGCTTCCATGGTTTCAATCAACCTGGCGGCGCGGTTATAGCCGATGCGTAGCTTTCGCTGCACCGACGAAATGGATGCGCGCCGGCTTTGGGTGACAAAGCGCACGGCTTCGTCGTATAGCTCATCGCCCTCTCCGTTATCGTCGTCGCCCGTGGACGGGGCGCCGGTAATCGCATCAATCTGACTGCCTTCTTCCAGCAAGCCATCGATATAATCCGGCTGTCCGCGACGCTGCCAATCTGCCACCACCCGGTGCACCTCATCGTCGGAGACAAAGGCCCCATGGACACGTACCGGCAAACCACTGCCGGGTGGCAGATAGAGCATGTCACCGTGGCCCAGCAATTGCTCGGCACCGCCCTGATCAAGGATGGTGCGTGAATCCACCTTGGACGAAACCTGGAAGGCAATCCGGGTTGGTACGTTGGCCTTAATCAACCCGGTGATCACGTCGACCGAGGGGCGCTGGGTGGCAAGTATCAGGTGAATTCCCGCCGCCCTCGCCTTTTGCGCGATGCGCGCGATCAACTCTTCCACCTTTTTGCCGACAATCATCATCATGTCAGCAAATTCGTCTATTACCACTACGATGGCAGGTAGCGTCTGCAAATCTGGTGCAGTCGCTTCCTCCTCGCCGGGCACAAATTCCTCTGCCGCAACCCAGAGCGGATCCTTCAACGGCTCGCCTGCGGCGGCGGCTTCCTGAACCTTGCGGTTAAAACCAGCCAGATTTCGCACGCCAAGCGATGCCATCAACTTATAGCGGCGCTCCATCTCACCGACACACCACCGCAGACCATTTGCGGCATCCTTCATGTCGGTGATGACCGGCGCCAGCAGATGTGGAATACCGTCGTACACCGAGAGTTCAAGCATCTTCGGGTCAACCAGCATCAGGCGGACTTTATCCGGACCGGCCTTGTACAGCAGGCTTAACAGCATGGCATTAACACCGACCGACTTGCCCGAACCGGTGGTGCCGGCCACAAGCAGATGAGGCATCTTCGCCAGATCGGCAACCACGGGCTCGCCGGAGATATCGTGTCCTAGCGCCAAGGTCAGCGCAGATTTGTTGTCTTCATACGCCTTTGAGGAGAGAACTTCGCGGAAGTTCACCACCTCCCGGTCTTCATTTGGGATTTCGATACCAACATAGGGTTTGCCGGGAATAACCTCCACCACTCTAACGCTGATTACCGCCAGCGAGCGGGCCAGGTCTTTAGCCAGGTTGCTGATCTTGCTCACCTTGACACCGGCGTCTGGCTCGATTTCAAACCGGGTGATCACCGGGCCGGGATAGACCGCCACCACTTTGGCTATGACATTGAAATCCGCCAGCTTCAGTTCCAGCAGGCGTGACATCGCCTCAAGCGTTTCGGGCGAGAACCCTTTCTTGTTGTGGTGGTCTGCTTCATCGAGTATTTCCAGTGGAGGCAGATCGCCTGTAACGGGCGTATCAAACAGTGATTTCTGCCGCTCCTTTTCAACTCGTTTACTGGGTGCCGGGGCCTTGGGTTTAGGCGCCTCGATCTTGGGCGGCACCCGATCTTTCTGCCGGGCGATCTGTTTTACTACGGCTTCACGGCGTTGAGTCTGCATTTGCTTGACTGATTTTCGTTCACGCTGGCGCTGCTGAAACTGCTCTAGGCGATCACGCACGTTGTCGAACGTGCTCAGGGCCAGAGCGCCAGTTTTGTCCATCAGGGCTATCCACGACAGATCCGTAAAAATAGTTAAGCCGAACAGCAAAATGGCGACCAGGATCAGACGCGCACCAATAACACTGAAGGCCTCTATTGAAGCCTCACCAACGGAGGCACCCAGCACCCCGCCAGCACCGAATGGAATCTCTGCGACGCTTGCGCCGATTGCGGCCAGCGCTGTGCTCGCCAGCATGACCAGCAAAAAACCAACCAGTCGCAGCCCCAAAATGACCGGGTCTACGCCTGCGGCAGAAAAGCGATCGCGAAACACACGCCAGGCCTGAAACGCCAGCATTAACGGAAATAGGTAGGCCATATAGCCAAACAAAGCGTAGAACACGTCAGCAACCCAAGCGCCGACCGGCCCCACTGCATTATCAATATCGCTGCCCGTGCCGGTACGCGACCAACCTGGATCGTCTGCGCTATAGGAAACCAGGGCCAAAAACAGGAACAGACTGATAGCCGCCAGAGCGATTAATGCGCCCTCTCGCAAGCGGGTAGACAGCTGTTCCCGCGTTTCACCATCGCGACGTTGTGCCGAATTCTTCAAAAGTCTCTCAACCTGTTCTTTTGATTTCAAAAAACGCCCCCATCTTATCATTCATGGGGCCAGTTTGCGCCAGTGGAATAGCTTTTGCTGGCACCGCGCTTTTACCCTATCATGTGCGACCCAGCGCCCGTTACAGTCACTTTGTTTTTCAGGATTTGTTCACATGTCAGATGTCAAACACCACCAATTAATCATTCTCGGCTCCGGCCCTGCCGGCTACACCGCCGCCGTTTATGCTGCTCGCGCTAACCTGTCGCCGGTTGTCATCACTGGCCTGGAACAGGGCGGCCAGTTAACCACCACCACTGACGTTGACAATTGGCCCGGCGACAACGATGGCGTTCAGGGACCCGAACTGATGCAGCGCATGCAAAAACATGCCGAGCGCTTCGAAACCGAAATCGTGTTTGACCACATTGAGTCTGTAGATCTGTCGTCCCGCCCTTTTCGCCTTACCGGCAACAGTGAATACAGCTGCGACGCGCTGATTATTGCGACTGGCGCATCAGCCCAGTACCTGGGGCTGCCTTCAGAACAGGCGTTCATGGGCAAGGGTGTTAGCGCCTGCGCAACCTGTGACGGATTTTTCTATCGCGGCAAAAAAGTTGCTGTCATTGGTGGCGGCAACACAGCGGTGGAGGAAGCTCTATACCTGTCAAACATCGCTTCCGAGGTTACCCTGGTGCACCGTCGCGATGCCTTGCGGGCAGAGAAGATACTGCAGGACAAACTGTTTGACCGGGAAAAGAACGGTAATATCACCATTGAGTGGAATCACACGCTGGATGAAGTGCTCGGCGACGATAGCGGCGTAACCGGCTTGCGAATCAAGAATACGCAGTCTGGCGACACCAAAGAGCTGGACCTGGCGGGTGTGTTCATCGCCATCGGTCACAAACCCAATACCGACATTTTTGCGGGCCAGCTCGACATGAAAGACGGCTACCTGAAAATCACTTCAGGCACTGAAGGCAATGCCACTGCAACAAGTGTCAGCGGCGTTTTCGCTGCAGGCGATGTCGCTGATCACGTATACCGCCAGGCAGTCACTTCGGCAGGTTTCGGCTGCATGGCCGCGCTGGACGCCGAAAAGTATCTCGACAACCTCTAACACCTTACGCAAGGGCTTGTGATGAGTTCGGTCTACTGGCTCGATCCTGACAAGCCCGATTTCCCGCCGTTATCGGCAGCTCTGCAGGAACCCAATGGTCTGCTTGCAGTCGGTGGCGACCTAAGTCCAGAGCGCCTGCTGGCGGCCTACCAATCCGGCATTTTCCCCTGGTATGAAGACCCCCAACCTGTGCTCTGGTGGTCACCCGATCCACGCGCCGTGCTGTTTCCAAACAAGGTCCACGTCTCGCGCAGCTTGCGCAAGGTGCTCAAACGCGGCGAATTGCGCGTTACCGTCGACACGGCCTTTCGACGCATCATCAGTGGTTGCTCGACCCTTGACCAAAGCCGTACCGGCACCTGGATTACCCGCGAAATGCTCAATGCCTATATCCAGATGCATGAACTGGGCTGGGCGCATTCGGTAGAGGTCTGGCGCGACCAAACGCTGGTTGGCGGCCTGTATGGCATTGGCATCGGGCGTGTATTTTTTGGTGAGTCCATGTTCAGCCGCGAAAGCAACGCCTCAAAAATAGCTTTAGTAGCGCTGTGCGAGAAGCTGCAATCGCTGGGGGTTGAGCTGATCGATTGCCAGGTGGGCAATCCGCACCTGTTTTCCATGGGTGCCGAAAACATCTCTCGCCAGCTGTTTGCCGAGCATCTGCAGCGCCTCATTGGCACTACGCCAAAACCTCAGCAATGGGGACTTTCCTAACTCCCGTCAGTTATGCGATGCTGATTCCATGGCCAGCATTCAAGACCTCAAGCTATACCAAACCCATCCGCACCCCTGCAGTTACCTTGACGAACAGCAGGCAACGACCGTATTTATTGATCCGGAAGCATCTGTCGACAAAACCCTATATACGCAACTCTCTCGCAATGGCTTTCGCCGCAGTGGCGAGCACCTTTACCGCCCGCGCTGCGAGCATTGCCAGCAATGTATTCTAACCCGCGTAGCGGTGAACGCATTCACACCCAACCGCTCCCAACGGCGTATTGAGCGACGTAATCAGGATCTGCGAGTAGAGATTGGTGACAGCCCAGATTTCGAGCTAGATTACCCGCTATACGAACGCTATATCCGCGAGCGCCACGTTGATGGCGACATGTACCCGCCCAGTCGAGACCAATTTCAAAGTTTTCTCAGCGCCGAATGGGGAGTAACCCGTTTTGCCCGCCTGTATGACGAAGATCAGCTGCTGGCGGTGGCCGTCTACGATGAGCTTGATGATGCTCTGTCCGCGGTTTACACCTACTTTGAGCCTACAGCCGACAAGCGCAGCCTTGGCACTTTTGCCATTCTCTGGCAGATCCGGCGCGCACAACAGCTGGGCCTGGGCTACGTCTATCTCGGCTACTGGATACGCAACTGTCGCAAAATGAACTACAAAATAAAATTCCGGCCATTGCAGCTACTTATTGAGCAGCGCTGGTTAACGCTGAAATAGCCCCTTAGTCGACCAACCTCCTGCTAATTGCAAGCAAGGCGCTTTGCGCTTCGCCCCGATTTAAGGCAAAATGCGCGCAGCCAAAATGGCGTACGCTTTATTTTGATACGCCACAAACCCATAGCAGAAGAAATTTCGAGGTAGCGCCGAATGGCGAAAGAAGACCAATTTGAAATGGAAGGTGAAGTGATCGACACACTGCCGAACACAACTTTCCGTGTAAAGCTGGAAAATGGACACGTAGTAACTGCCCATATCTCCGGCAAGATGCGCAAACATTACATCCGCATTCTGACCGGCGACAAGGTCAAGGTAGAGCTTACGCCCTACGACCTGACCAAAGGCCGCATAACCTACCGAGCCCGTTAATGAACGGGCGCCTCCAGCTCAGCGTCCTGCTGGGCTGTCAGGATTAACTTGCCATCTTCCACTGACACCTGCACCACACCACCCTTCTCGGCCAGCTCACCAAACAGAACCATCTCCGCCAGCGGCTTTTTGATGTTCTCCTGGATGATGCGCGACATTGGGCGAGCCCCCATTGTTTTGTCGTAGCCGTGTTCCACCAGCCACTCCCGTGCTTCGTCATCGATATGCAGGGTAACCTGCTTATCGTCCAGCTGCGATTGCAACTCGATCAGGAATTTGTCGACCACCGTCAGCACCACGCTGGTGTCGAGTGGATCGAACTGAACGATACTGTCGAGCCGGTTGCGAAACTCCGGTGTAAACAGACGATTGATGGCTTCCAGCGAATCGGTACTGTTGTCCTGCTCGGTAAAGCCGATCGAACGCTTGCTCATGGACTCAGCGCCAGCATTGGTGGTCATCACCAGAATAACGTTGCGAAAGTCGGCTTTACGCCCATTGTTGTCGGTCAACGCACCGTGATCCATCACCTGCAGTAACAGGTTGAACAGGTCCGGGTGGGCTTTCTCAATTTCGTCCAGCAGCACAACAGAATGCGGCGCCTTCGTTACGGCGTCAGTGAGCAGCCCCCCCTGATCAAAGCCAACGTAGCCTGGAGGCGCACCGATGAGACGAGACACCGTATGGCGCTCCATGTATTCCGACATATCAAAACGAATCAGTTCTAGGCCGAGCAAATTGGCCAGCTGTCGGCACACTTCTGTTTTACCCACACCGGTCGGCCCAGCCAGAAGGAAGGAACCAATCGGCTTTTGTGGCTCTTTCAGACCTGCACGCGCCAACTTAATCGCAGAAGACAGCGTGCTGATGGCGCGATCCTGTCCAAACACCACCATGCGCAGATTGTCTTCGAGCTTCGCCAGTGTCGCCTTATCATCAGAGGACACTGACTTCGGCGGAATGCGCGCAATTTTGGATACAATTTCCTCAATATCACCCACATCGAGCAGATTTTTTCGGGCCTCGCCCTTTTGCAAACGCTGATAGGCGCCCGCCTCATCGATCACATCAATCGCCTTGTCTGGCAAGAACCGGTCGTTGATATACCGATGTGAGAGCTCGGCGGCAGCCTTAAGTGCAGCATCTGTGTATTCAAGCTCGTGAAATTTCTCGAAGCGCGATTTCAGCCCCTTCAAAATACCATGGGCTTCTTCTACCGTCGGTTCGAGGACATCGATTTTCTGGAAGCGACGACTCAACGCCCTGTCCTTTTCAAAAATACCTCGGTATTCCTGGAATGTTGTCGAACCAATGCAGCGCATCTGGCCCGATGCCAGTAGCGGCTTGAGCAGATTGGAGGCATCCATCACACCGCCAGAGGCGGCGCCTGCACCGATAATGGTGTGGATCTCATCGATAAACAGAATAGCGCCTTCGCGCTTTTTCAAATCGGCCAGCAACCCCTTGAACCGCTTTTCAAAATCGCCGCGATATTTGGTGCCCGCCAGCAACGCCCCCAGATCCAGCGAGTAAACCACGCTTTCTTTGAGAATGTCGGGCACTTCGCCATCGACGATAAGTTTGGCGAGACCTTCGGCAATAGCGGTTTTGCCAACGCCGCTTTCGCCAACCAGCAGCGGGTTATTCTTGCGTCGGCGCGACAATATCTGAGCCACGCGCGTCACTTCGTCGATGCGCCCTACCAGCGGATCAATGCGCCCCGCCAGTGCCTCATCATTTAAGTTGACGGCAAATTGATCCAGCGGCCGATCGCTCGCCCCTTCAGCAGCCTCCTCATCGACTTTTTCAGCGGTGTTGCGATGTTCGTCATCGCCCACCCGAGAAATGCCGTGTGATAGGTAATTTACGACGTCGAGCCGGGCGATATTCTGCTGTTTTAGGAAGAAAACAGCCTGGCTTTCCTGCTCACTGAATATCGCCACCAGTACGTTTGCGCCAGTCACCTCCTGCTTGCCCGATGACTGCACATGGAACACCGCGCGTTGCAGCACCCGCTGAAAGCCCAGGGTCGGCTGGGTCTCTCGCTCCATATCATTTTCAGGAATCAGCGGCGTGGTTGCCTCTATAAATTCCACTAGATCAAAGCGCAATTGACCAATATCGGCACCGCACGACACCATCACTTTGTTTGCCGAATCGTTATCGAGCAAGGCCAGAAGCAAATGCTCAACCGTCATGAATTCATGGCCCTTGGTTCGGGCTTCTTTAAAAGCCTGACCCAGTGTTGCTTCAAGATCTCTGCTGAGCATAAGCGCTGCTACCTCTCAATCACTGCTTTCTTCAATATCAGCCAGAAGCGGATGTTGATGCTCCCTGGCATATTGATTCACTTGTGCCACTTTAGTTTCCGCTATATCACGAGTATAGATCCCACACACGCCCTTGCCTTGTGTGTGCACCGTCAACATAATATGCGTCGCGGTTTGCCTGTCTTTGTTGAAGAACACTTCCAATACCTCCACAACGAACTCCATGGGGGTATAGTCGTCGTTTATCAATACCACTTGGTAAAGTGGTGGCGATTTAACCTCCGGTTCAGATTCCTGAACCGAAATGCCGCTTCCATAGCGGTCTTCATCCTCATCAGATCCCCCTGCCATGGCCTGAATGCCTGACAGGGCGCTGTTTTCAAGCTTACGTTGCATCATCGTACGTGGTTTGGATATCCGTGAATTTTACTACTGATGTAAGGGGTATATTGACTGATCAGCGTTTACCTGTATAACTTAACCTAACTAAGGCATTGATAGCCAAGGAAGTTCTAACAAAATCACACTATCAGAGCCTCAGTGACAGGGAGTAGCAGTATATCAAAAACGCAATTCGGAATAGCTATTATGAATACTGGCGTCGTGAAGTGGTTCAATAATGCCAAGGGGTACGGCTTTGTAGTAACCGAGGATTCAGAAGAAGATATCTTCGTACACTACAGCGCAATTGACATGGATGGTTATAAAACGCTGAAAGCCGGACAAAGCGTTAAGTTTGATCTTGAACAAGGGCCAAAAGGCATTCACGCCACTAACATTCAATGCGTGGAAGAAGCCCATAAAAAAAGCGAATCAGCCGCCAGCGCCTGAATAAACACGCTACTGACAGCCCAACCCGCTTTACGAAAAAGCCTCTCAGCGCAGCCCTTCCAGACTGCGCCAGGGCTTAAATCAATCCATTTTCTGGATGATAGCCTTACCGAACTCCGAACACTTCAGCAGAGTGGCACCTTCCATCAGACGCTCGAAGTCGTATGTGACTGTCTTCGCCTGAATCGCACCATTCATACCGTCGATGATCTTGTCGGCAGCTTCATTCCAACCCAGGTGACGCAGCATCATTTCGGCTGACAGCACCAGCGAACCGGGGTTCACCTTGTCTTGGCCTGCGTACTTCGGTGCAGTGCCATGAGTGGCCTCAAACAGCGCAACGTTGTCGCTCATGTTGGCGCCCGGTGCGATACCGATACCACCAACCTGTGCGGCCAGGGCGTCAGAGAGGTAGTCACCATTCAGGTTCAGCGTGGCAATTACACTGTACTCGTCAGGGCGCAGCAGAACTTGTTGCAGCATGGCATCGGCGATCACGTCCTTGATGACGATTTCCTTGCCGGTGTTCGGGTTCTTGATTTTTACCCAAGGGCCGCCGTCCAGCAGCTCACCACCAAACTCTTTTTGGGCCAGTTCGTAGCCCCAGTTTTTGAAGGCACCTTCGGTGAACTTCATGATGTTGCCTTTGTGAACCAGCGTCACTGAAGGCAGGTCTTGATCAACTGCGTACTGGATGGCCTTGCGCACCAGACGCTTGGTTCCTTCCTCAGATACAGGCTTCACACCAATACCGACTTCTTGCGGGAAGCGGATTTTGGTAACCCCCATCTCCTCCTGCAGGAATTTAACAACTTTATTGGCCTCATCCGTGCCCGCTTGCCACTCGATCCCAGCATAGATGTCTTCGGAGTTTTCACGGAAGATAACCATGTTAGTTTTGCCGGGCTCTTTAACGGGTGAAGGCACACCCTCAAACCAGCGAACCGGACGCTGACAAACGTAGAGATCGAGTTCCTGGCGCAGCGCTACGTTCAGCGAGCGGAAACCACCACCAACTGGAGTCGTCAGGGGACCCTTGATTGCGACAACATATTCTTTAATTGCGTCCAGCGTTTCGGCCGGAAACCAGTCGCCGTCATACAGCTCAGCGGCTTTTTCGCCTGTGTAGATTTCCATCCAGCTAATTTTCTTGCTGCCACCGTAGGCTTTTTCAACCGCCGCATCGACAACATCGATCATGACCGGAGTGATATCGACACCGATGCCATCTCCTTCGATAAAAGGAATAATTGGCCGATCGGGGACGTTAAGGGAAAGATCCGCATTCACGGAAATTTTCTCACCCTCTGCAGGCAC